>NC_017790.1:577500-800000 GCF_000252445.1 Deinococcus gobiensis I-0
GTGGGCTGCGCGCCCGACACCTTCCTGGGGGCGGGGCACCAGACGGCGCGCGAGCTGCTGGACAGCGGCCTCATCGGCCGGCCCGTCGCCGCCACCGCCTTCATGATGAGCGGCGGCCCCGAAGGCTGGCACCCCAACCCGCAGTTCTTCTACCAGCCGGGGGCCGGGCCGCTGTTCGACATGGGACCGTACTACCTGACCGCCCTGGTCAACCTGCTGGGACCGGTGCGGCAGGTGGGCGGGCACGCCACCCGCGCCCTGAGCGAGCGTGTCGCCGGCCATGAGAGCCGCCGGGGCGAGCGGATTCCGGTCAATACCCCCACGCACGTCACCGCGCAGCTCGGCTTCGGGGAGGGCGCGGCCGGCGCGGAGGTCACCGCCACCTTCATCGCCAGTTTCGACGTGGCGGGCAGCGAACTGCCGCGCATGGAGCTCTACGGCACCGAGGGCACCCTCAGTCTGCCCGACCCTAACACCTTCGGCGGACCGCTGCGCCTGAAGCGCCGGGGCAGCGACGTCTGGGAAGACCTGGCGCTGACCCGGCCTTTTCAGGAGAACGCGCGGGGCATCGGGCTCGCGGACCTGCTGGACGCCGCCGCGCGGAACCGGCCGCACCGTGCCAGCGGCGAGCTGGCCTACCACGTGCTGGAAACCATGTACCGGACCCTGGAGTCGGCCGAGGTGGGGCGCGTCCTCCAGATCGGGAGCACGACCGGGCGACCCGCCCCACTTGAAGCCTCGCCCACCTGGCTCGGCGGCACGGGGAACTGATCCCCCGCCTAGCGGGGCTGCCGGGCCTGCCAGGTCGCGTAGTCGTCTTCCGTGTACGCCGGGTGATCGGGCGACAGCAGGTTGCGCGGCGTGAGCCACTCGGACGCCACGTACCAGCCGGCTTCCAGCCGCGCGAGCGTGGCCTCCAGGTAGGCGGTGAAGCTGACGAACCGGCGTGGCCGGTCGGTCGTCTCGTGGTCGAAGTCGAGCACCTGCCCGGGCACGCCGCCCTCGGGGGGCCGGGCGTCGAGGACGAGGCCACCTCCCCCACCGTCGCTGTGCAGGCTCCACCAGCCCGCGTCCCACCACACCTGCCGTACCCCGTCCACGGTGATCTCGGGACCCTGGCCGGCGGCGCGCCCGGCCAGCACTTCCCGGTGCATCCGCGTGTCCTCCCAGGCGGCTTCCAGGGTCAGGAAATCCTCGGTGCCGGGCCAGAAGGCGGCGCCGTCGTGGCGCAGCAGCGAGGCGCGGAAGTCGGCCGGAAAGGGAAACCCGAAGCGGGCCTCTGCCGCCCCGACCGCTTCCGGCGACAGGCCGGGGCGCAGAATTTGGGCGAGTGTGGCCTGCGGGGCGCCGCGCTGCACCACCGGCAGGAAATGCGTGGTCAGCCACGCTTCGAGGCGGGTCCAGACGGTGTCGAGGGCCTCAGACATGCCCGGAGTATGGCGGGACCGGAGCGGCCGGACGTTTCGCGGTCCTCATGAAGACCTTACAGATCACTGTTCCCTCAATCCCGGCTTCATCGGCTGGACGGCGCGCCCTGCGCATGCTGGGGGCCTTCGCTGCCGCGAAAAAGGACTCCCCATGCATAGAAGCCTCGCCGCCCTGACCCTGCTTTCCGTCCTCACTGTCGCCGCCGCCTCCGGACAGGCTGCGCCCACCGCCCTGCCGACCGTGCCCACTGTCCAGGGAGGCCAGCTCGAGGTCGTCCACCGCTTCTTCGGGCATATGCCGGTGGGCGTCACCCTGAACTCGCAGGGGCGCGTGTTCGTGTCCTATCCCACCTGGGAGGACAAGGTGCCGTTTTCCATCGCGGAGATCGTGGACGGGCGCGAGGTGCCCTACCCCAACGTCGCCATCAACACCATGAACCCTGGCCTGCGCGCCAGCACCTTCGTGGGTGTGCAGGGCCTGCTGGTGGACGGCAAGGACCGTCTGTGGGTCCTCGACACCGGGACCATCAATCTCGGGCCGGTCGTGAGCCAGGACGCGGCCAAGCTGGTCGGCATCGACACGCGCACGAATCAGGTCGTCAAGACGATCCGTTTTCCGGCGAACGTGGTGCTGCCCAACACCTACCTCAACGACCTGCGCATCGACCTGCGCCAGGGCGCGGACGGCGTGGCCTACATCGTGGACTCGGGGGCCAAGTCGGGCGGCGGTCTGATCATGGTGGACCTCGCCTCGGGCCGCTCGTGGCGCAAGCTGACCGGCGACTCGACCGTGCTGCCCACGCCGCAGTTCGTACCCTACGTCGAGGGTCAGGCGCTGTTCCAGCGGCCCAGGGGCGGCCCGGCGACCTTCCTGGGCTTCGGGGCCGACAGCCTCGCCATCAGCCCGGACGGCGCCACGCTGTACTACGCACCGACCGCCTCGCGCCGCCTGTACGCCGTGCCCACGGCGGCCCTGCGCGACGAGACCCTGAGCGACGCCGCCGTCAAGGCGCAGGTCAAGGACCTGGGCGAGAAGGGCGCCGCCGACGGGCTGGCCGAGGACACCCTAGGCCGCATCTACATCACCAACTACGAGCAGAGCGCCCTGACGCGCCGCCTGCCGACCGGCGAGTTCCAGACCCTGGCACGCGACCCCCGGCTGATCTGGCCCGACACCCTGGCGCTGCACGGCGGCTACCTGTACGTCATCAACAACCAGCTCAACCGCCAGGGCGGCTACCACTTCGGGCAGGACCTGCGGGTCAAACCCTACACCCTGATGCGCCTGAAGGTGGATGCCCAGCCGGTCCTCCTGAAGTAGCCCGCCGGACCCGCGTACAGGGATTTCAGTCAACCTTCAGAGTCTCCGCCTCCCCTGACCCCGCTGGCCATACTGCGGGGTCATGACCGACCATCCAGGCTTTTCCGGCTTCGTGCGGGTGCGCGGGGCACGCGAGCACAACCTCAAGGACATCTCGGTGGAGGTGCCGCGCGACGCCCTGGTGGTCTTTACCGGGGTGTCGGGGTCGGGCAAGTCGTCGCTGGCCTTCGGCACGCTGTACGCCGAGGCGCAGCGTCGTTACCTCGAATCGGTGTCGCCCTACGCCCGGCGCCTGTTCCATCAGGTCGGTGCGCCGGACGTGGACGCGGTCGAGGGCCTGCCCCCGGCGGTCGCCCTGCAACAGCAGCGCGGCGCACCCACGGCCCGCTCGTCGGTGGGCAGCGTCACCACCCTGTCGAACCTCGTGCGGATGCTGTACTCGCGCGCCGGGGACTACCCCGAGGGCCAGGGCATCGTGTACGCCGAAGGTTTCTCGCCCAACACGCCCGAGGGGGCCTGCCCCGAGTGCCACGGCCTGGGCCGGGTGTACGAGGTCACCGAGGCCTCGATGGTCCCCGACTCCGCGCTGACCATCCGCGAGCGGGCGGTCGCCGCGTGGCCGCAGGCCTGGGGCGGGCAGAACCAGCGCGACATCCTGGTGTCGCTGGGCATCGACGTGGACGTGCCCTGGCGCGACCTGCCCCGGGACACCCGCGACTGGATCCTCTTCAGCGACGAGCAGCCGGTGGTGCCGGTGTACCCCGGCCTCACGCCCGAGGCGACCCGGCGGGCGGTGGGGCGACAGGCGCCGCCCGATTACATGGGCACCTTCAGCAGCGCGCGGCGCCACGTGCTGCACACCTTCGCCACCACCGAGAGCGCGGCCATGAAAAAGCGCGTGCAGGCCTACATGATCGAGACCGTCTGCCCGGTGTGCCACGGCAAGCGGCTGCGGCCCGAGGCGCTGGCGGTGACCTTTGCCGGGTATGACATCACCGACTTCTCGCGCCTGCCGCTGACGCAGGTGGCCGAGCTGCTGCGCCCGGTGGCCGAGGGCCGCGAGGAAGGCCACGCCCGGCGCGTGCGCGAGCGGCCCGAGGTCGCCGTCGCCGCGCAGCGCCTGGCCGCCGACCTCGCCGCGCGGCTGGACGTGCTGCTGCGGCTGGGGCTGGGCTACCTGCACTTCGAGCGCACCACCCCCAGCCTCTCGCCGGGCGAGTTGCAGCGCCTGCGCCTCGCCACGCAGCTCTACTCCAACCTGTTCGGGGTGGTGTACGTGCTCGACGAGCCGTCCGCCGGGCTGCACCCCGCCGACACCGAGGCGCTGCTCTCGGCGCTGGGCGGCCTGAAGGCGGCGGGCAACTCGCTGTTCGTCGTCGAGCACGACCTGGACGTGGTGCGCCGCGCCGACTGGCTGGTGGACGTGGGGCCGGGGGCGGGCGAGGGCGGCGGCGAGATCCTCTACAGCGGGCCGCCGGAGGGCCTGCGGGACGTGGAAGGGTCGCAGACCGCCGCCTACCTCTTCCGGGACACGCGGGCCGGGCCGCACGAACCGCGCGCACCGTCGGGCTGGCTGGAACTGAGCAGCGTGACGCGCCACAACCTGCGGGACCTGAGCGTGCGCTTTCCGCTCGGGGTGCTGACCTGCGTGACCGGCGTGTCGGGGTCGGGCAAGTCCACGCTGGTCAGTCAGGTGCTGGCGCAGACCCTCGCGGCGCACTTCGGGCAGGGCGCGGCGCCCGGGGCGGAGGATGTGGAGGAAGAAGGCGACGACGTGCCGGCCGCCACCGCGCGTCTGGGCGGCGACGTGGGCACGCTCTCGCGGCTCGTGCGGGTGGACCAGAAGCCCATCGGGCGTACGCCGCGCAGCAACATGGCGACATATACCGGACTGTTCGACCACGTGCGCAAGCTCTTCGCGGCGGCGCCGCTGGCGAAGAAGCGCAAATACAGTGCGGGCCGCTTCTCCTTCAACGTGAAGGGCGGGCGCTGCGAGCACTGCCAGGGCGAGGGCTGGGTGATGGTCGAACTGCTGTTCCTGCCGAGCGTGTACGCGCCCTGCCCGGTATGCCATGGCGCACGCTACAACGCCGAGACGCTGGAGGTCGAGGTCCGGGGCCAGACCATCGCGGACGTGCTCGGCATGACGGTGGACACGGCCCACACCTTTTTCGGGGACGAGCGTCCCATCTTCCAGGCGCTCGACACGCTGCGCGAGGTGGGGCTGGGCTACCTGCGGCTGGGGCAGCCCGCCACCGAGCTCTCGGGCGGCGAGGCGCAGCGCATCAAGCTGGCGACAGAGTTGCAGCGCGCGGCGCGCGGCCACGCGGTCTATATCCTCGACGAGCCGACGACCGGCCTGCACCCCGCCGATGTCGAGCGCCTGACCCGGCAACTCGCGCGGCTGGTCGAGGCGGGCCACACCGTGATCGCCGTCGAACACGACCTCCAGGTCGTGACCGGGAGCGACTGGGTACTCGACATCGGCCCCGGCGCGGGCGAGGAGGGCGGCCGGGTGGTCGCGCAGGGCCCGCCCGCCGAGGTGGCCCGCGTGCCGGGGAGCCGCACCGCCCCGTATCTGGCCCGGGCGCTCGGACTGGGCTGACTGGGGACTGGGCTGACTGGGAGCTGGGGGGCGGAAAAGACACGGCCTCCCCCTCCTCCGGGTCAGTACACGTCGTCGCCCCGGCGCGGCAGGTCCGGCCCCGGCGCAGCTTCCACGGCGCGGCCGCGCCCGAAGCGGCCCGCGAGCGCCGAGGCGGCCCCGGCGAGCAGGCTGGTGTCCACCCCCACAGCGACGAAGGTGCAGCCCGCGTCCAGCGCCGCGCGGGCCTGCGCCTCGCCGCTCTGGAGGATGCCCGCCGCCTTGCCCGCCGCGCGGATGCGGCGCACGGCGTCCGCGATGGCCGTCTGCACCTCGGGGTGCCCCGGCTGCCCCAGGTGGCCCAGGCTGGCGCTCAGGTCGGCCGGGCCGATGAACAGGCCGTCCACGCCCTGAACCGCCGCGATCTCGTCCAGATTCGCCAGCCCGGCGCGGCTCTCGATCTGCACGAGCAGGCAGATCTGGTCGTCGGCCCGCGTCAGGTAGTCCGGCACCGCGTTCCAGCGCGAGGCGCGCGCCAGGGCGCTGCCCACGCCCCGCACACCGCGCGGCGGGTAACGGGTGGCGGCGACCAGGGCGCGCGCCTGCTCGGCCGTCTCAACCATCGGAATCAGCAGGGTCTGCACGCCCAGGTCGAGGTACTGCTTGACGAGCCAGGTTTCGCCCACCACCGGCCGCACGACCGGCGTGACCGGGTAGGCGGCCAGCGCCTGAAGGATGCCCAGGGTGCTGCGCACGTCGTTAGGCGCGTGTTCGCCGTCCACGAGCAGCCAGTCGAAGCCCGCCCCCGCGCAGATCTCGGCGGGGTAGGGGTCGGCCAGCCCCAGCCACAGCCCGATCTGCGGCTCCTGACGGGCCAGCGCGGCCTTGAAGGGATTGGCGAGATCGGTCATGCGCCGAACCGGAAGGCCACGCCGCCCAGCGGGCCGTAGTCGGCGTGGAAGGTGTCGCCGGGGCGCGCGTCCACCGGCCGCGTGAACGACCCCGCCAGGATGACCTGCCCGGCCCTCAGGGTCACGCCGTATGGGTGCAGCTTGTTGGCGAGCCACGCCACGCCGTTCGCCGGGTGGTTCAGGACGCCCGCCGCCACGCCGGTTTCCTCGATCACGCCGTTGCGGTAGAGCAGCGCACCCACCCAGCGCAGGTCCACGTCGTGCGGGCGCACGGGGCGGCCACCCAGCACGATGCCCGCGTTCGCCGCGTTGTCGCTGATGGTGTCGAAGACCTTGCGGGTCGCGCCCGTGTCGCGGTCCAGGCGCTCGATGCGCGCGTCGATGATCTCGATGGCGGGGACCACCCAGGCGGTCGCCGCCAGCACGTCGAACACGGTGCAGCCCGGGCCGCTCAGGTCGCGTTCCAGCAGGAAAGCCAGCTCGACCTCGACCTTGGGGGTCAGGAAGCGCGAGGCCGGAATCTCGGTGCCCTCGGCAAAGACCATGCTCTCCAGCAGCACGCCGTAGTCGGGTTCGGAGATGTTCGACGAGAGCTGCATGGCGCGCGAGGTCAGCCCGATCTTGTGGCCGTACACCGCCTCGCCGCGCGCGAGCTTGAGGTCCACCCAGGCGCGCTGCACGGCGTAGGCGTCGTCGATGGTCATGTCCGGAAACTCGCGCGAGAACTGCCGCAGCGGCGTGCGGGTGCGCTCGGCCTCGTCCAGCCGGGCGGCGGCGTCCTGCAGTTGGGCACCGGTCAAGGACATCGTCCCTACCATGGCGATTGATCCCAGACGGCGGGATGAATCTCCGTTCCCAGGACAACATCCGTTTTCGATTTCTCGCTCTGCTCGGTCAACACAATTGCCTCCGTCCTCTTCCGCATGGGTCTCCGGGAATCAGCGCCTGAAGCGCGCGTGGATGTTGTTGTGTTTCCAGGTGCCCGCCTCGCTGAATTCCTGCATCTCCAGCGAGAGGGCCAGAAAACGCCGGGCGAAGGCGTCGGCAAAGTGGGCCTTGAGCGCCCCGAACAGCTCGTCGCCGACCGCCTGCCGGACCTCCTCACTGCGCCCCGCCCCGATCTTGAGGGTGAGGTGCACGAAGGCGTCGTCGGCCTGCCCGTCGGCCACGCGGTACTCCTCGAGTCGCAGCGCGCGTGTGCGGACGCCGCCTACCGGGAACACTTCCGGGCGCGCGAGCAGCACGCCGTGCAGGGCCTCCAGCAGCTCGGGGATGCGGGCGTCGTCGCCCAGGTTGTCGGTGTACTCGACGGTCAGGTGAGGCATCGGGACTCCAGGCTAGAACATCTGCCGAAAGGATGACGGGCAGGCGTCTTTTCGGCCAGACGGAAGGAGGAAATTCGAAGAACCCGGCCTGCCAGGACGGTTCCTGGGCCACAGCATCCCTGGCGCCTTCGTTCGGGCAGGGCGCCCTACTGCCGCGCGCCTTCCTGGGCGATCAGCGGCTCGGCGCTCTCGTCTTCCAGGGCCACCGGGTTTTCCAGCGCGCCCAGGCCGTCGATTTCCAGGCGCATCACGTCGCCGGGCCGCACGTGGCTGACCCCCTTGGGCGTGCCGGTCAGGATGATGTCCCCGGCCTGGAGGGTCATGAAGCGTGACATGAACTCGATCAGCTCCGGCCCCCGCAGGATCATGTCGCGGGTGTTGCCCTCCTGACGCAGCTCGCCGTTCACGAAGGCGCGCAGCCCGAGGGCGTAGGGGTCGGGCACCTCGTCGGGCGTCACCAGATACGGCCCCAGCGGCCCGAAGGTGTCCCAGCCCTTGGCGCGCATGGGGGG
Organism: Deinococcus gobiensis I-0; assembly: GCF_000252445.1. Lineage (GTDB taxonomy): Bacteria > Deinococcota > Deinococci > Deinococcales > Deinococcaceae > Deinococcus > Deinococcus gobiensis. Next base: position 585,581 of record NC_017790.1, read on the forward strand.
GCGGTAGTAGTTGCTCACGTAGTCGCGGACCACGAGGTCGTTGGCGATGGTGTAGCCGCCGATGTAGGCGTCTGCGTCCCTGGCCTTCACACGCCGGGCGTCGCGCCCGATCACGATGCCCAGTTCGACCTCGTAGTGCATGAACTGCGCGCCGCGCGGGTACTCCACGGTGCCCCGGTGCGGCAGCAGGCTGGTGTTGGGCTTGAGGAACATCACCGGTTCCTCGGGCTGCTTGAACCCCAGCTCGGCCACATGGTCGGCGTAGTTCAGCGCGAGCGCAATGACCTTGCCGGGCGTGACGGGCAGCAGGAACTGCACCTCGTCGGGGTGGTGGGCCTCGCCGGCCGCGTCGAGCAGGACGTCGCCCTGGAGAGTGCCGCTGTGCTGGCGGCCTCGGGAAAAAAAGCGTGCGGTTTTCATGGCTGGACCTTTGGGGAGAGGGAGGTAGGGCGGAGGGCAGGGCGGAGCTGCCCGGTCAGATCACGTGGACCGGCAGGCCCCGCAGCTCGCCTTCCTTGGGCTCGGCCCAGCCGCCGCCGTAGGCTTCGAGCAGCGAGCCTTCCTCGAACCAGCTGCGGGGCGTCTTGGCCCCCCACAGCGTCTGGCGGCGGGGATCGTCGAGCGCCCAGCGGATCGGCTCGAAGTCGGGGTCCACGGTCAGGTAGTCGCTCGTGTACAGCTCGATGCGGTGGCCGTCCGGGTCGCGGATGTACAGGAAAAACGCGTTGGAGACGCCGTGGCGCCCCGGCCCGCGCTCGATGGCCTCGGGCATCCGCGCGCCCGCCAGGATGTCGCAGGTCCGGATGATGCTCTGCATGTCGGGCATCCAGTAGGCGAAGTGGTGCAGCCTCGGCCCCGTGCCGTTCGTGAGGGCGAGGTCGTGGACGCTGCCCCGGCGCTGGATCCAGGCGGCCCACACGCGGCCCTGCTCGTCCTCGGTGAACTCGCTGAGCCGGAAGCCCAACTCGTCCATGTACCAGCGCATCACGCCCTCCACGTCGGGCGTCATCACGTTGATGTGGTCGATGCGCTGCAAGCCCGCCCCCCGGTGCAGGTGGTAGTCCTGGAGGTGCCAGGGGTGCTTGACCGACTCGGCGTAGAAGGCCACCGGCACGCCGTAGGGGTCCTGAAAGCGCAGGAGCCGGGGCCGGTCGTGCTCGGTCTCCCAGCGCCAGGGCAGTCCCTGGGCGTCCAGGAAGCGCGCGGCGGCCTCCAGGTCGTCCGGGGTGCCCACGCGGTAGGCGAGGTGCTTCACGCCCGCCTCGGGGGCGAGTTCCAGTTTCAGGGTCCACTCGCGGTCCTCGTTGGCGCGCAGGTACAGGGCGCCGGGCGTCTCGTGGACGACGTTCAGGCCCAGCAGCTCGACGTAGAAGTGCCGCGATCTCTCCAGGTCCGTCACGTAGAACACGCCGTGCGCGATGCGGATGACGTTCGGGCGGTCGACAGAAGGAGCCATCAGTCGGCCGCCACGGGCTGGGGCCGGTTCAGGAACTGCCGGATGCGCTCGACGTAGGGCCGCTTGTCGTAGACCTCGTACAGCGCGCTCGACATCCGGACAGGGTCGCCGAAGAAGTGCTTCTCGTAGAGGTTCTGGCGCGCGCCGAAGCTGCTCAGGGTCAGGTCCCAGGCGAGCCGGAAGAGCTTGAGGCGCTCCTCGGCGCTGGCGTTCGTCGCCTGGAGATGCTTCTCGATGAAGGCGCCCAGCGGGCCCTCGCGGTCGGCCTTGCCCGGCATCATGATGATCCCCGACGCGCCCAGCAGCTGGATGATCTCGTTCAGGCGCGGGTAGATCGCCGGGTAGTAGTTGCGCGCGGCGTCCAGCGGCCCGCGCGCCGGGGTCATCACGCCGTAGGCGTTAAGTTCGGCCCCCTCGACGGCCGCTACCTCCAGCGCCTTCATGATCTCCAGCGTCACGATGATCTCGCTGACCTTCGCCTGCACGTGCTGGAACTGCCCGCTGCCGACCGTCTCGACGATGCCCTGCGCGACGCCCAGGAAGGCCTCGGTCTTGGCGACCTTCTGGTTCACGACCTGGTAGGCCATGTGCAGCACGGCGTCCGTCCTGGCATAGGCCTGGTTGGCGAGGGTCATGTCATACATCAGGAACACACGTTCCCAGGGCACGAGCACGTCGTCGAAGATCACGAAGGCGTCCTGCTCGTCGAAGCGGCTCGACAGCGGATGGTCCTCGACATCCCGCCCCAGGTCGAAGGGCTCACGGCACTGGAAGTACAGGCCCGGCGTGTCGGTCGGCAGCCCGAAACCCACCGCGTAGCGGCTGCGGTCGCCATTTTCCTTGATGACGGTGGACGGGAAGATCAGGATCTCGTCGGCGATGGGCAGCGTGGCGAGCATCCGCGCGCCGCGCACGACCACCCCCGCCTCGGTCTCCTCGACGATGCCCATGGCGATGTAGGGGTCGGGCAGCTCGGAGGCCTGTTTGCCCCGGTTCACCTGCGGGTTGGTCAGGGCGTGGGTCAGGCACAGGTCGTGGTCGCGCACGTACTCGAAATAGCGGCGCATGTTCCCGGCGAAGTCGCGCCCGCTCCCCGGCTCGCCGCCGGCCTCGCCCTGGGCGAAGTACGCGCTCGCCATCCCGGCGGCCATCACGTTGGTGTTCATGTAGTCGGGCGCGCGGCCCAGGGTACCCAGCGAGTAGTTCGCGCGGACCCGGTGCGCCTCGCCGATACGGCGCAGGTCGGCCTTCGTCTGCGGCACCATGAAGGCGGCGGCATAGCGCTCGCCCCCCTCCTCGAAGGTGAGCAGGTCGCGCCAGCGCGGGTCGTGTTGCAGGTCGTACAGCCCGGCCAGCGACGCGGCGATGTTGCGGGTGGCGGGGTGGGTGGTGGGGTCCTCCACGCGCGCGCCGTCCACGTACAGGTTGGGCGCGTGCCGGCGCAGACGCTCCAGGAATTGCGCTCCGGTGCGGGCGGCCATGGTCAGTCCTCCTTGCCGGGCAGGCCGAGCCGCGCGGCGCGGTGCCCATCCAGGTTGATGGCGACGTTTTTCGTCTCCATGTAGAAGTCGAAGGAATAGTCGCCGCCGTCGCGCCCGATGCCGCTGGCCTTCATGCCGCCGAAGGGCGTGGGCAGGTGGCGCACGTTTTCCGAGTTCACCCAGATCATGCCGGCGTCCAGGCCCGCCGCGAAGGTATGCGCGCGCGTCAGGTCGTTCGTCCAGAGGTAGGCGGCCAGCCCGTAAGGCACGTCGTTGGCGATGTGCAGTGCCTGCGCCTCGTCGTCGAAAGGCAACACGGTCAGCACCGGCCCGAAGATCTCCTCCTGCGCCACCCGCATGTCGGTGCGCGCGCCCGTGATCAGCGTGGGGCGCACGTAGTTCCCCACGTCCCCGATGCGCTCGCCGCCGACCGCCACCACCGCGCCGTCCTCACGCGCGATGTCGAAGTACGAGCAGACCTTCTCGAACTGCCGGGGGTGGATGAGCGGCCCGACCTCGGTCGCGGGGTCCAGCGGATCGCCCACGCGGATGTTCGCGACGCGCTCCCGCAGTCCCTCGACGAAGGCGTCGTGGATGCCCCGCTCGACCAGGAGGCGGCTCGACGACGTGCAGCGCTGCCCGTTGAGGCTGTAGAGCATGAAGATCACGGCGTCGAGCGCCCGGTCCAGGTCCGCGTCCGCGAACACCACGACCGGATTCTTGCCGCCGAGTTCCAGGTGCACGCGCTTGAGGGTGTCGGCCCCCTGCTTCTGGATCAGGCTGCCGGTGCGGCTCTCGCCGATGAAGGCGATGGCCTTGATGTGCGGGTGCTCGGTCAGCGCCTTGCCCGCCGTCTCGCCGTAGCCGTGAACGAGGTTCACCACGCCGGCCGGCAGCCCCGCCTCGTGCATGATCTCGGCCAGCACCGTGGCTGTCACCGGACTCCACTCGGCGGGCTTGTGGACCACCGTGCAGCCGGCCGCCAGCGCCGGGGCGATCTTCCAGGTGCTCAGCATGAAGGGCGTGTTCCAGGGCGTGATGATGCCCACCGGCCCGACCGGCTGCCGGACCGTGTAGTTCAGGAAGCCCTGGGTGGGCAGGCTCAGGCCGTCCTGCGCGCCCTCGGCCCGGTCGGCGAAGAACCGGAAGTTCTCGGCCGCGCGCACCGCCGCCGACTTCATGAACCGGATGGGTTGCCCGGTGTCCAGGCTCTCCAGCACGGCGATTTCCTCGGCCCGCGTCTCGATGAGGTCGGCGACGCGGTACAGCAGTTTGCGCCGCGCCTTGCCGCCCAGCGCGCGCCACGCCGGAAAGGCGTCCCAGGCGGCCTGCGCCGCGCGGTCGATGTCGCGCGCGTCGCCGCTGGCCGCGCGGGTCAGGGGGCTGTTGTCGGTCGGCGTCTGGACCCCGAAGGTCTCGCCTCCGGCGGCGTCCACCCACTCGCCGCCGATGAAATGGCGCAGGGGGCGCTGGGCCAGCGAGCGCCGCAGGGCCTCGTGGGCCGGCACAGGTACGGATACGGTCATGGAACCTCCAGAAAGGCGGCCGGGCAGGGCCACCGGCAGGGCGGCCAGCCGCGCGGTGGGCCGGGCCGAAACGGATTGTGTGACTCCCCCAGGGTACGCGGCCGGGGAGGGCCGGACAAGGCCGGAGCGCACAGACTCCACGCCCCCCGTTGTGGATTTCGACAATGGCGAGTGAATGCGGGCGCGCTACAGTCCGGGCATGGTCCGAACGAGTGCCCTGCGGCGCGAACTGGGGCTGCCCGGCCCGGCGCCGGGCGACCCCCGACCCCGAGCTGCCCACCCTGGCCGACGCGCTGGCCGCTGCGGCCCCGCTGCCGCCCGCCCGCGTGCGCCGGGCCTACCTGCGGCGGCTGGCCGGCGACCTGCGGCCCCACCTGCCCGCCCTGAACCTGCTGCTCGACGACCTGCGGGGCGTGACCGGGCGCGCGCAGCCCGAACGCGCGCTGGCGCAGTGGCTCGCCTCCGTGACGGGCGGCCGGGCCACCCTCTATTCGAGCTGGGACGAGGTGGTGGCGCAGCAGGGCACGCCGGGGCCCGCCCGCGCCGAGCAGCGCCTGGTCTACGAGGGCCGCCCGGTGGGCCGCCTGACCCTGGAGGCCGCGCCGGAGTGGCTGGCGCTCGTGCCCCTGGTGGCCGAGCAGGCGCGGCTGGCCCGACTCCAGGCGGCGGCGGCGGGGGCGGCGCGCCGCCGGGCGGGCGAGCGGCAGTTCGAGGCCCTGCTGGCCGGCGACCTGAGCGGCGCGCCCGGCGGCGGCCCCTGCGTGCTGGCGGCCCTGCGCCTCGGCGGCCCCATGCCCCGCACCGGCAGCGCCCGCGAGCGCCGGCTCCAGCAGCTCGACCTGCTGTGCGCGGTGGGCGAGGGGCAGCTCCAGGGCCAGCGCCTGCCCTGCCTGGCCACCGTGCGGGGCGACAAGGCCCTGTGGCTGTGGCAGGGGCAGGACTCCGCGCGCGAGGCGGCGGCGCTGCACCGCGGCCTGCTGAGCGCCACCGAGGCCCTGTTCTCGCTGGGAATCAGCGCGCCGCAGCCCGGCTTCGCGTCGGTGCGCGCCGCGCTGGGGCAGGCGGTCCAGGCCCTTCAGGAGGTGCGCGCCCCCCGTGGCCTGATGACCTTCGAGCGGCTCGACCCCTTTCAGACCCTGCTGGAAAGCGGCGCGCTGCATACCCTGTCCGAACAGGTGCTGGGGCGGCTGCGCGCGGCGGACGACGGCCGGCTCGAAGACACCCTGCGCGAGTACCTGCGCCGTCCGGGGTCGCTCGGGGCCCTGGCGCAGGCCCTGAACGTCCACATCAACACCCTGCGTCACCGCCTGCGCCGGACCGAGGAGGTGCTGGGCGGCGACCTGAACGATCCGGCCTTCGTGGCCCGCCTGTATCTGGCCCTGCACGCCGGGCAGGAGGGCGCGCCCGGGGCCTTCGGGGACGCCGAAGCCCCCGGAGCGGAATGACCCCCGGCCTGGGGCCGGTTTACGGGGCCGGGGGCAGGGACGCCCGCTCTCCGGCCCGCACAGCGAACTTCAGGACGTTGGCGGGCGGCGCGAGTGGGCAGCTCCAGCGGGCGTCGTAGAAACAGGAGGGATGGTAGGCGAAATTGAAATCCAGCACGAGGTCCCCGCGCGCGGTGCTGCCCAGGTCGGCCCCCTTGACGGTGTCGAGGAGGTAACGCCCGCCCCCGTAGCTTTCCTGGCCGCTCGTGGCGTCCCGGAACGGCACGAAGACCCCGCCGCCGTATACGTCGATCCAGTACAGGTCCAGCCCGTGATCGCCGAACTCGGCCCGGCCGAACCGCACGAGCGGGAGGTCCTGGCCGGTCGAGGACGCGACCGTCAGGCGCTCTTCCGGGAGACTGCGCACCCGCGCCCCGAACACCAGCGCCGGGTCGTAGGGCCAGACGGGCAGCCCCGCGAAGGCCGCGCGCGCCCCTTCGGGCAGCGGGGTCTGTGGGTGACTCCGGAACAGTTCGCTGCGCTCCTGGGCCCAGCGGCGGTGCGCGCCGGCCGGGTCCTGGGCGCGGCCGGCGCGCACCTCGGCATACAGGTCGGCCACCCGCCGACGCCAGTCGAGCAGGTCCAGCCAGGCAGGGGCCGCCGGTTCGGAAACAGTCACCGGCCCACCATAGAGCAGACCCCGCCTCTTCTCCCCTGCGCGGCAGGCCCAGCGGCGGGCCGGGTCATCGCCTAGACTGGGCCGAAGTCCCTGCCCGTCGCCCGGCCGCCCGAAGGGGGTGGCCCCGTTCCCTCCCGCGAGGTTTCCCTTGACACAGCTTCAACCCGGCGAGAAACGCAAGTTGTCCGATTTCCTGACAGGGCCGCGCCTGCGCGTGCAGGTCACGCACGACCTGCCGCAGGCCGACGTGAGCGTCTTCGGCCTCGACGGCGAGCGCAAGCTGCGCGACGACCGGTATTTCGTCTTCTACAACCAGCTCCAGAGTCCGGGGCGCGAGGTGTCGTTGCAGCTCGCGGACGGCCACGCGACTTTCGACCTCGACCTCGCGGCGCTGCCGGCGGGGATCGAGCGGCTGGTCTTCGTGATCTCGCACGACCAGCAGCCCATGAGCCGCCTGGGCCAGCTGCGCCTGAGCGTGCAGGACGCCCAGGGCACCGAGCGCGCCGCCGTGCCCCTCACGGGCACCCAGTTCACGGCCGAGCGCGCCCTGATGATCGCCGAGCTGTACCGCCATTCCGGCGAGTGGCGGCTCGCGGGCGTCGCGCAGGGCTTCCAGGGTGGCCTCGACTCGCTGCTGGAGTATTTCGGCGGACAGGTGGCCGGCAGCCAGACGCCCGCCGCGCCGTCGCCCGTTGCCCCGGCCCCGGCCTCCCTCCCGGCAGCTCCGGCCCATGTGCCGCCCGCCGCGCCGGCCTGGAGCGCCCCCGTATCCCCTGCCCCGGCGGCTCCGGGCCCCGGCGTTCCCACCGGGGCCGCGCCGTCGGGCCAGGGCAGCAGCCTGTCGGACTTCCTGCGCGCGAGCGCCGAGCAGGACCGGCCCGGCGACGTGTTCGAGCTGGAATCGAGCAAGATGCTGGAGGTCAAGGTCAACGGCCGGGTCTGGAGCAAGCTCGGGGCGATGGTGGCCTACCGGGGCCGCCTCGACTTCCAGCGGGCCAGCACCCTCAGCGACCTCATGGGCGGCATGCGGCAGGGCGGCGGCGGCATGATGGGCTCGCTGCTGGGCGCCGCCATGCGCATGGGCAGCGGCGAGATGGGGCCGCTGGTCAGCATCCAGGGCCAGGGCGTGTGCTACCTCGCCGACCAGGGCAAGGAAATCTCGATCATCCGGCTGCAGGGCGACACCCTGAACGTCAACGGCAAGGACCTGCTGGCCTTCGAGGACACCGTGACCCACGAGATCACCATGCAGCGCTCGGTGGCGGGCATGGTGTCGGGCGGCATGTTCAGCGTGCAGGTGCGCGGGCACGGCATGGTCGCCCTCCTGAGCCACGGCCAGCCGCTGACGCTGCGGGTCACGCCGCAGGAGCCGGTCTTCACCGACCCCAACGCCACCATCGCCTGGAGCGAGAACCTGCGCCCCGACCTGCGCGTGAGCCAGGACCTGCGCTCCATGTTCGGGCGTGGGGGCGGCGAGACCCTCCAGATGGCCTTCCAGGGCAGCGGCTTCGTGGTCGTGCAGCCCTACGAGGAAGCCGCCGCGATGGACCACCTGCCGAGCCACTGAGGGGCCTCGCCCTGGCCCCCCATACCGGTCATCCGGGGGCCGGGGCGGACCTCACAGCCGCTCGTCGAACGCCGCTCCGGTGGAGGCGCGCACGTCTTCCAGCGTGGCCCCTGGCATCAGGCCGGTCAGCGTCAGGCGGCCCGCCCGGAACTCGAACACGGCCCGGTCGGTGATGACCATATCCACCACGCCCCGCGCGGTCAGCGGCAGCGTGCAGTTCCCGACGATCTTGGGCGCGCCGTTCTCTTCGGTGTGCGTCATCGTCACGATCAGGCGGCGTGCCCCGCCCGCGAGGTCCATCGCGCCGCCCACACCCAGCAGCGGCTTGCCGGGCACCGCCCAGTTGGCGAGGTTGCCCGCCGCGTCCACCTGTAGGCCCCCCATGACCGCCACGTCCACGTGCCCGCCCCGGATCATGCCGAAGGACTCGGCGCTGTCGAAGTAGCTCGCGCCGGGCAGCGCCGTGACCGGAATCTTGCCCGCATTCACCGGATAGTCCATCGCGCCGCCGTCCTCGGGGGCCGGGCCGACGCCCAGCATGCCGTTTTCGGTGTGCAGGTTGATGTTCATCTCGGGCGTGATGAGGTCGGCGACCAGCGTCGGAATCCCGATGCCCAGGTTCACCACGTCGCCTGCGCGCAGCTCCTTCAGGGCGCGGCGGGCCATGTTCATGCGCGCCTCGTCCACCCGCCGGGACCCGCCCTTCACGTCCGCGCTGCTGCCCAGGTTCGCCAGGGTCAGCGGGGCCTGCACGAGGTAGTCCACGTACAGCCCCGGCGTGTGCACGTGTTCGGGGGCCAGCCCGCCCATCTCGACGATCTCCTCGACCTCGGCCACCACGACCTTCGCGGCGGTCGCCATCGCGCGGTTGAAATTCTGCTCGGTCAGGCGGTACTGCAAGTTGCCCGTCCGGTCGGCGCGCCACGCCCGCACGAAGGCCACGTCGCCCCGGATGGCCGGCACGAAGACCATCTCCTGGCCGCTGATGGTGCGGGTGTCGGCCCCCTCGGCAATCAGGGTCCCGGCGGCGGTCGGGGTATAGAAGCCGCCCAGGCCCGCCCCCCCGGCGCGGATGGCCTCGGCCAGGGTGCCCTGGGGCAGCAGGGTCACGTCCAGCCAGCCTTCCTGACTGGCCTGCACGGCCTCGCGGTTGCTGGTGAAGTAGCTGCCCACCGCGCGGGCGATCTGGCGGTTTCGCAGCAGTCGCCCGCCGCTCAGGCCCGGCTCGGAGACGTTGTTGGCGACGTAGGTCAGGTTCCGCGTATCCGTTTCGGCCAGCGCGTGGACGAGGTTCACCGGGTTGCCGGTCATGCCGAAACCCCCGACGAGCAGCGTGTCGCCGGACTTCACCAGGGCAGCGGCCTCCGGCGCGGTGATGAGGGGAGGGAGCCTCACGCCTCCACCCGTTCGAGCAGCGCCGCCTCGCCCTGGCCGACCCCGACGCACAGCGCGGCGACGGCCGTGTCCACCTCGCCCCGGCCGATGGCGTGGGCCAGCGTGGTCACCAGTCGCGCGCCACTCATACCCAGCGGGTGCCCCAAGGCGATGGCGCCGCCGTCCACGTTCAGCCGGGCGTGTGCGATGTCCAGTTCGCGCATGCACGCGATGGCCTGCGCCGCGAAGGCCTCGTTGATCTCGATGCGGTCGACGCCGCCTAGGGTGCGTCCCGTGCGCTCCATCAGCTTGCGGATGGCGGGTACCGGCCCCAGGCCCATCACGCGCGGTTCGACGCCCGCCGCCGCGCCGCCCACCCAGCGGGCCAGGGGGCGCAGGCCCAGCTCACGGGCCTTGGCCGCGCTCGTCAGGACCAGGGCCGCCGCGCCGTCGTTCAGACCGCTGGCGTTGCCCGCCGTGACCGTGCCGCCCTTGCGGAAAGCGGGCTTGAGCCCCGCCAGCGTCGCCGCGTCGGTGGCGAGGGCGTAGCCATCTGTCCCCGGCGTCATGCGCGGGTGCTCGTCGGTGTCGAAGAGGGTGGTGCCCCTGCGGCCCTTGACCGGCACCGGCACGATCTCGTCCCTGAAGCGCCCGGCGTTGATGGCCGCCACGGCCCGGCGCTGCGACTCCAGCGCGTAGGCGTCCTGATCCTCGCGGGTGATCTCGCCGCCCGCGTAGGCCCCCTCCCGGCTGCGTTCGGCGATGTTCTCGGCCGTCTCGCCCATCGCCTCCAGCGGAAACAGGGCCTCCATCGCGGGGTTCGGGTAGCGCCAGCCCAGCGTCGTGTCGTAGGCCACCACGTTGCCGTTGCCGAAGCCCTGGGCCTGCTTGGGCATCGAGAGCGGCGCGCGGGTCATGCTCTCGACGCCGCCCGCCACATAGATGTCGCCGTCGCCGTTGCGGATGGCGCGGGCGGCCGTATTCACCGCCGAGAGGCCCGAGGCGCACAGCCGGTTGACCGTCAGGCCGGCGGCCGTGTCGGGCAGCCCGGCGAGCAGCAGGGCCATGCGCGCCACGTTGCGGTTGTCCTCGCCGGCCTGGTTGGCGCAGCCGAGGATGACCTCCTCGATCTCGGCGGCCGGAACGCCGCTGCGGGCGACCGCCTCGCGGATCGCCAGGGCGGCGAGGTCGTCGGGGCGGACGGTCGAGAGCGCGCCCCGGACAGTGCCGATGGGCGTGCGGACGGCAGCGACGATCACCACGTCGCGGTCTTGCAGGGGGGTCTGGGTCATGCGGGAGTCCTTTGCACGGGAGGGGGTCCGGGCCGGAATCTGCCCGGAGGCACCGGCCAGGCCCGGGTGCGGATGGGTTGAGGGTCAGGGCCCAGGGTAAGGGCTGCGGCCCGTTTTGCCCAGGCGGCCGTGTCCGGCGGGGTGGGCCAGCCTTCCCCCGCGCCGCCCGAAATGCACTCTAGATAACTTTTGAAGCTTCAAACGGCATTTGCTAGGTTGTCATTCAGTTCCACACAACGTCTCTCTACTCGCCCCTTCGCCGTTCTCCCGAAGCCTCCTGTCCGAGTTCCGTACCGCTTCTGTCCTCCCGGGCAGGGCCAGACCCCTGCATTTTCCCGAGTGCACGTCGGCCGGCCCCGGTGCCTGTCCCCATTTCAAGATTTCCGAGGAGGAGGTGTCCATGCACGCCCGGCAAATCGCCTTCGGGAGCGCTCCTGGCCCCATCGGTCTCGTGTTCGAGCATCTGTCGGGCGAGGGCAGCACCCTGACCGGTACGGCCCGGCTGCGGCGCGGCCAGCAGGTCCCCCTGAGCGGGGAGTCCGTCCATCCCGCCGACGAATATTCGTATGTCCTGAGTGGCCGCGTCGAGATCGAGATCGGCGGGCAGGTCCATCTGGGCGGACCCGGCACCTTCATGCTCATCCCGGCGGGCGAAGGCCACGTCACGCGCGCCTTGGAGGACGCCGAGGTGCTGTGGTGGTGGGTCGGCTCCCCCGAGACCTTCACCGCCCTCAAGGCCGCCTATCCCGCCGAGGCCGCCGCGCTGGCCGCGCCGGTACCTGCGCCCGCGCCGGCCGCCCCTTTCCCCGATGCCCTACCCCCGAAGGAGACGCCATGAACCTGATTCCGTCCCGCACCGCCCTGTCCCGAATCCTGATGTGTACGGCCCTGCTGGGCGCGGGGCTGGCTGGAGCGCAGCGCCAGAACACCCTGGTCGTCGGTGGGGATTTCAGCGACCTGGTCACGCTGGACCCCGGCGTCGCCTACGAGTTCTCGGGATCGCTGATCCTGGGCAACATCTACGACACGCTCGTGGCCTACGAGGGCAACAACCTCAAGACCCTGCGCCCCCGGCTGGCGAGCAGCTGGAGCGTGGCCCAGACCGGCACGGGCTCGCGCATCACCTTCAAGCTGCGTGACGCCAAGTTCAGCACCGGCAGGCCCGTCACGGCCGCCGACGTGGTGTACTCGCTGGAGCGGGTCATCAACCTCAAGACGCCGTCGAGCTTCCTGCTCACCGACGTGGCGAACCTGAAGGTCGGCTCGGTGACGGCCCCCGACGCCAAGACGGTCGTGATGGACATTCCCAAGACGGCCAACCCCAACATCGTCCTCGCCCTGCTGACCTTCAACGTGGGCGGTATCGTGGACAGCACCGAGGCCAAGGCGCATATCCAGAACGGCGACTACGGCAGCGCGTGGCTGAAGAACCACTCGGCGGGCAGCGGCCCCTTCAAGCTCAACCGCTGGGACCAGAGCGCGCAGGTGGCGCTGGACGTGAACCCCAACGCCTTCCGGCGCTCGACCACCATCAAACGCGTGATCCTGCGCTACATGCAGGAGTCGGCGGCCCAGCAGACCGCGCTGAACTCGGGCGAGATCGACGTGGCCTGGGACTACACCCCCGACGCCTTCAAGGCGGCCCAGACGAATCCCAACCTCAAGGCGCTCAAGACCGACACCTTCACGATGGCCTATCTGGGCATGAACTCGGCCAAGGGCTCGGTGTTCGAGGACGCGCGCGTGCGCCAGGCCGTGCGTTACGCCATCGACCAGGACGGCATCGTCAAGAGCCTGCTTCAGGGCCTCGCCCTCAAGACGCAGACCATCATTCCGCTCGGCATGGCCGGTTCGACCTCCCGCATCAGCTACCCCTACGACCCGGCCAAGGCCAAGGCCCTGCTGCGCGCCGCCGGAAAACCCGACGGGTTCTCGGTGGACATGCAGATCGGCACCGGGGCCTGCCCGGGCGGCGTGCCCTGCCAGGACCTCGCGGCCAAGCTCCAGTCGGACCTGGCGAAAGTGGGCATCAAGGTCAACATCCGCCAGAGCGTGACCTCCGAGATGCTCACCGCCTACCGCGCCCAGAAGACCAGCCTGATCCTGATGTACTGGGGACCGGACTACCCCGACGCCGACGGCAACGGCACGCCGCTGGCCGACTACGGGGCCAAGTCGCTGGCCTGGCGCAACGCCTGGAACAACCCCCAGGCCAGCCAGCTCGCGCAGGCGGCGGCCACCGAGACCAACCAGGCCAAGCGCGTCAACCTGTACGCCCAGCTCAACAAACTGATGGTGGACGAGGGGCCCTACGCGGTCCTGTACCAGCCCAACAAGCCGGTCGTCACCAGCAAGAACGTGACCGGGTTCGTGCGCGACGCCAACGGCAACGTGCAGTTCGAGCGCGTCAGCAAGAAGTGAAGTTCGGGACCGGGACGGGGGCCGCGCGCCCCGCCGTCCCGGTTCGTCTGGAGGAGGCCGTCCGTTGTTCGTCTATATCCTCAAACGCCTGGGGCTGATGCTGTTCGTGCTGTGGGGCGTCACCCTCACGGCCTTCCTGATCTCGCACACGCTGCCCGCCGACCCGGCCGCCGCCGTCCTGGGCAACAACGCCCGTGAAGAACAGCTCGCCGAATTCCGGCAGCGCTACGGCCTGGACCAGCCGCTGCCCGTGCAGTACGGCCTGTATATGAAGGGCCTGCTGCGCGGCGACCTGGGGACCTCGCTGCGCACCCAGAACAGCATCACGTCCGATCTGCGGCAGTTTTTCCCCGCAACACTGGAAATCACGCTCGTGGCGGTGGTCTTCGCGCTCGTCATCGGGCTGCCGCTGGGGATCGTCGCCGCCCTCTGGCACGGGCGCTGGCCGGACCTCACGGCACGTATCTTCTCGCTGCTGGGCGGGGCCACGCCGGTGTACTGGCTGGCGATCCTGGCACTGACCCTCTTTCACGAGAAGCTCGGCTGGCTGCCGGGGCCGGGGCGCCTCGACTCGTACAGCCTGCCGCCGCCCGTCCACACGGGGCTGGTGTCGGTGGACGCCCTGCTGGCCGGGGACCGCCAGGTGTTCGTGGACGCCCTGCGGCACCTGATCCTGCCGGGGCTGGTGCTGGGGGCCTATTCGGCCGCGCTGCTGACCCGCATGACCCGCAGCGCCCTGCTGGAGGTGCTGTCGCAGGACTACGTGCGCACGGCGCGGGCCAAGGGCCTCAAACGCAGCCGCGTGATCTCCAAACATGCCCTGCGCAACGCGGCGCTGCCCCTGCTCACGGTCTTCGGGGGGCTGTTCGGCGGCCTCCTGACCGGCGCGGTCCTGACCGAGACGATCTTCTCGTGGCCGGGCATCGGCGGTTACGCCACGACCTCGGCCATCAGCCTCGACTTTCCGGCCGTCATGGGGGTCACGCTCGTCGCCGGGCTGGCCTATTCGGTGGTCAACCTCCTCGTGGACCTCGCCTACGCCTTTTTCGACCCCAGGATCAGCTACAGATGACGGCCGTCAAGTGGACTGCCGGCGCGCCCGCCGCCGCCTGGAGCACGGCGTGGCGGCGGCTGCGGCGCAACACCGGCGCGGTGGTCGGGCTGGCCCTGCTTCTCCTGCTGTTGCTGTGCGCGCTGCTGGGGCCGCTGCTGGGAGACGGAGCCGCCACGCAGGACCTCGCCGCGCGCCTCAGCGGTCCCAGCGCGGCGCACCTGCTGGGCACGGACCAGCTGGGCCGTGACGTGCTGACGCGGGTGCTGAGCGGCGCACGCATCTCGCTGGGGCTGGGCATGGGGGTCATGCTGGCGTCGCTGGTCAGCGGTACCCTGGTCGGCCTGATCGCCGGGCTGCTCGGCGGCTGGTGGGACGAGGCCATCATGCGCGTGACCGACATCTTTCTGGCCTTTCCCAGCCTCATCCTGGCGATGGCGATCTCGGCGGCGCTGGGGCCGAACCTGACCAACGTGATGATCGCGGTGGCCCTGGTGTCCTGGCCGGCCTACGCCCGGCTGGTGCGCGCCCAGGTGCTGGCCCTGCGCGAGCGCGAGTTCGTCGAGGCGGCGCGGGCGCTGGGCGGCACGCCGGGCCGCATCGCCCTGCGCCACCTGCTGCCCAACACGCTGACGCCGCTGCTGGTGCAGGGCAGTTTCGACGTGGGCAGCGCGATCCTGACGGCCGCGGGCCTGGGCTTCATCGGCTTCGGGGCGCAGCCGCCCACGCCGGAATGGGGCGCGATGGTCTCCGAGACGCGCAACTACATCACGCAGGCCCCGCTGGCGTCGAGCGCGCCCGCCATCGCCATCCTGCTGACCGTGCTGGCCTTCAACCTCATCGGGGACGGACTGCGCGACGTGTTCGACCCCCGGCAGCAGCGCTAACCCCCGGGCGGGCGAGGCGAAGCGGGAGGCGGCGTCCCGGTGACGGCCGCCTCCCGCCGTCTCTTATGTCGGGCCGCTGCCAGAGTTCCGACAGGTTCCGGAGTTAGGGTGGGCCCATATGAGGACCGCCCCGCTGCCTTCCGACGAAGCCGCGCGTCTCCTGGATCTGGCCCGCTACGACATTCTGGATACCCCCGCCGAACAGGCCTTCGACCGCATCACCCGCCTCGCCGCGCGGCTGCTCGACGTGCCCATGGCCATCCTGAATTTCGTCGACGAGGGCCGGCACTGGGGGAAGGCCACCACCGGCATTCCGGCCTACGAGCTGCCGCGCGCGGATTCGCCGTGCGCCTGGACCATCTTGCAGGACACGCCCCTGCTCGTGCCCGACCTGAGCCTCGACACGCGCTTCCAGGACCTGCCGGCCGTGCAGCAGGGGTGCCGGATGTATGCCGGCGCGCCGCTGAGTACGCCGCGCGGCCAGCATATCGGCACCCTGTGCGTGGTGGACGTGACCCCCCGGACCCTGAGCGAGAGCGATCTCCAGGTGCTCCAGGACCTCGCGGACGTGGCGATGAGCGAGCTCGAACTGCGCCGCCATACCGAGGAACTCGAGCGACAGGTGGATGCCCAGACGCGGCACATGGCCGAACTTCAGCGCGACCTCGTCCATGCCCAGACCCTGGAGGCCATCACCACCTTCGCGGAGGTGAGTGCCGCGCCCGAGCAGCTCGCCCAGCGGGCGGCCGAGCTACTCGGGCCGGCGGTCGCCGCCGACTGGGCAGGGCTCGTGACGGTCCGCTGCGGGCGCAGGGAAGTCCGGCAGGTCCACCGGCGCTCCGACCTTCCTGCGGAGCTGGACCGCCTCGAACAGAGCATCGAGCAGGGGCCGCGCAGCGTGACGGCCACCAGCGCGGCCGGCCGGCGCAGCCTCTACGTGGACCGCTACCCGGAACATCCCGACGCCCTGCCCGTCGCGGTCGAGGCCGGCGTGCAGGCCGGGGCCTGGATTCCGTTGGGCACCTGGGACCAGGGCGGCGCGACCCTAATCGTCCTGCGGGCCGGCGCAGAGGCGCGCCGCTCGCCCTGGCGCGAGAACGACCGGGCGCTGCTGGAGGCGGCGGGACGCAGCGTGCGCGCGGCCATCGACCGCCACGAGACCCTCCAGGCCGCGACCCAGGCCTCCCGCCAAGACGCCCTGACCGGCACCGGCAACCGCCGCGCCCTGGAGGACGACCTGGCGGCCCAGGAGCCGGGCCTCCCGCTGACCCTGGCCCTGATGGACCTCGACGGCTTCAAGGCCCTGAACGACCGCGCCGGACATGCCGAGGGCGACCGGGCGCTGCGGCTGTTCGCCGGCAATCTGCGGAGCGCCTTCGCTGCCGAGGGGCAGCTCTACCGGCTGGGGGGAGACGAGTTCGTCCTGCTGCTGCCCGGCACGCCCCCTGCCGAGGAGTTGCGCGCCCGGATAGACCTTGCCGGTCAGCAGGTGGGGCAGACGCTGGGGTGTCCCCTGGGGGTCAGTGTGGGCACGGCGACCACGCAGCACGACGGGCACGGCGACCTGCTGGCCCTGGCCGACACCCGGATGTACGCGGACAAACGGCGGCGCAAGGCCTGACCGGCCGGGGCCGGCTATTCCCCGGTGAGGGCCTGCGCCGGCCCTTCCGGGAGCCGCAGCAGCTCTCCCAGGTCCTCGGCGGGCAGGGGCCGGGCGAAGAAATAGCCCTGGCCGTACTCGCAGTTCAGGGCGCGCAGATGTTCGGCCTGGGCCTCGTCCTCCAGCCCTTCGGCCACCGTGTACATCTTGAGGTGCTGCCCGAGCTGCACGATGGTCCGCAGCACTTCCGGCTGCCACTGCGCCGTGGCGATGAACGACCGGTCGATCTTGAGGCCGTCGAGCGGAAAGCGTTGCAGGTAGCTCAGGCTGGAATAACCCGTGCCGAAATCGTCGATCACGACCGCCAGCCCCAGCGCCCGCAGCTGCCCCAGCATCTCCACCGTGTGTGCCTGACGGGCCATGAGCAGGCTCTCGGTGATCTCCAGGTGAAGCAGGGTGGGCGAGAACTGCTCCTCCTCCAGCACCGCGCGCACCTGACCGACCACCCGGCGGTCTTCGAAATGCTGCGCCGAGAGGTTGACGTTCAGGGTGAGCGGCGCGGCGCGCCCGGCGTTCCAGAGGCGCACCTGCCGGGCGGCCCCACGCAGCACCCACAGGTCGATGTCGCAGATCAGGCCGCTCTCCTCGGCCAGCGGAATGAACTCGGCGGGCGAAATCAGGCCGTGCAGGGGATGCTGCCAGCGCACCAGCGCCTCGACTCCCACGACCGAGCGGTCCTCGAGACGCAGGATGGGCTGATAGTGGATGCGGAATTCCCGGCGCTCGACCGCCTGCCGCAGGTCCTGCTGGAGGTTGAGCAGGGCGACCTGACGTTCGAGGAGGGCCGGTTCGAAAAAGGCGAAACTGCCCTTCTGCTGCGTCTTGGCGCGGTACATGGCGATGTCGGCGTCGCGCAGCACGTCCTCGGCGCGGCTGTAGTTCTGGTCGCACAGCGTGATGCCGATGCTCGCCGTGACGCGCAGGTCCTGGCCCGACACCTGGAAGGCGGGTGCCAGGGCCTGCTGGATGGACCAGACCTGCTGCCGGACCTCCTCACGCGTATGCAGGCCCTCGAGCAGCACGGTGAATTCGTCGCCCCCCAGACGCGCCACCGTGTGCGGTGAGGTGACATGCGCGCGCAGGCGCTCGGCGATGCCCAGCAGCAGCTCGTCGCCCGCCGCGTGCCCAAGGCTGTCGTTGATCAGTTTGAAGCGGTCGAAGTCCAGAAACAGCACGGCGAAGGTGTTGTTGCCGCTGTTCTCGCGCCGCCGGATCGCCTGTTCGAGCCGGTCCGTGAACAGCGCCCGGTTGGGCAGGGCCGTCAGGGCGTCGTGCAGGGCGTCGTGCTGCAACTGGCGGTTGAGGTCCTCGAGCGAGCGGGTCCGTTCCTCGACCTTGCGTTCGAGCTGGACGTTGGACTCGCGCAGGGCCTGCTCCAGCTGCTTCTGCAAAGTCACGTCGCGGCTGATGCCGATCACGCCGCGAATCTCGTCGGCCTGGACGAACGGGAACTTGCTGGTCAACATCGTCCGGTCCGGCTGTCCGTACGCGAGGGGAGCCTCGTAGACCACGCTCCGGGCCTGGTCCATCACCTGGCGGTCGATCTGGCCCAGGCGCTCCGTCTGGCGCTCGTCGGCAAAGGCGGCGTCGCTGCGCCCGACGATCTCCTCCGGGCACGCGCCCATCATGCGGGCCGCCGCCGGGTTGATGAGCCGGTAGACCCCCTGCACGTCCTTGATGTAGATGGCGTCCTCGGTCTTCTCGATGATCTGGCGCAGGGTCGCCTCGCTCTCGGCGAGGGCCAGTTCCGTCTCGCGCTGGTGGTGGATGTTGGTGGTCACGGCCAGCAGGCGCGTGGGTCGCCCCGCCCGGTCGCGCTGCACCGAGCCTCTGGAGTTCGTCCAGAGGTCCAGGCCGCCGGGCAGTTGCAGCCGCGCCTGCAACTCGTAGTCGGTGCCCTGCTCGGCGGCGCGCCTCATCTGGGCATAGGCCCGTGGGCGATCCTCGGGATGGACGATCTCCAGAAGGGCCTGCACGGTGGTGGGCGCGTACTCCTCCGGCAGCCCCTGGGCGGGCAGGTCGGCCTGCACCTCGACCGCGCCGCTGGCGAAATCGAGGCTCCAGAGGGCCGTGCCCGTCTTGGCGAGAATCAGGTCGATATGCTGCCGTTTGCGGGCCAGCTGCGCCTGCATCTGCTGGAGGGCCAGTCCCGAGACGCGCTGCACGACCGCGTCCATGACCACCGCCGCCAGTCCTTCGAGCGTGGCCTCCTCGGCGGGGCTCAGCGGGGAGCGCGGCTGCGTATCGAGCACGCACAGGCTGCCCACGACCTGCCCGCCGGGGGTCCGCAGCGGCGCACCGGCATAGAACCGGGGCCGGGGCTGGCCCGCGACCGGCTCCTCGCCGCGCCAGCGGGCGTCGAGCGCCGTGTCGGGAATCGAGAGGACCTGACCGGGCCTATCCGGCCCGGCGGCGAAGGTGCCCCGCGCGAGACTGGTCGGCAGTCCGCCCAGTGCGGGGCCATAGCGCGAGGCGAGTTGCGGCTCCTGCCCGCTGGCCAGCATGATCAGGCTGACCGGCGCGGCGAAGACCTGGGCCGCCAGGCGGGTCAGGCGGCCGAAGGCCTCGTCGGGAAGCAGGTCGGGCAGGCCGGGGCGGGCCAGCGCGTCCAGGCAGGCCTGTTCCGGAAAAGACGTAGAAGTAGATGACATGGCACACTCCCTGGGAGACGTGGAACCGCTGGGCACCGGGACCTGCTGGAGACAGAACCGAGCGACCCAACTTAGGGTCCGGAACCTCACAGGATCATGACCGGAGGCCAGATGGACGGCCCCCTCCCGGCGGAGCGCCGCCACGCAAGGCCGCGCGGCCTGAGACGGGCCAGACACAGGGCCGCACGGACCGGAAACCGCCCTTAAAATCGGAAGCGGCCCACCGGCACCCCTGCCGGCCCACACAAGGAGACCCAGGCATGGCATGGTGGAAAAAGAGCGTCGTCTATCAGATCTACCCCCGCAGCTTCTTCGACAGTGACGGCGACGGCACCGGCGATCTGCGCGGCATCACCGCCAAGCTCGACTACATCCAGACGCTGGGGGCGGACGTGGTGTGGCTGTGCCCGGTCTACCAGTCGCCCAACGACGACGGCGGGTACGACATCAGCGACTACCGCGCCATCCTGCCCGAGTTCGGCACGATGGCCGACTGGGACGAGCTGCTGGCCGGCATGCACGCGCGCGGTCTCCGGCTGATCATGGACCTCGTGGTCAACCACACTTCGGACGAGCACCCCTGGTTCGCCGAGGCGCGCAAGTCGAAGGACAATCCCTACCGCGACTTCTACATCTGGCGGCCTCCGGCGCAGGACGGCGGCGAGCCGAACAACTGGGGCTCGCACTTCGGCGGCTCGGCCTGGAAGTTCGATCCGCAGACCGGCGAGTACTTCCTGCACCTGTTCTCCGAGCGCCAGCCGGACCTCAACTGGGACAACCCGCGCGTGCGCGAGGAAATCTACGCGATGATGCGCTGGTGGCTCGACAAGGGCATCGACGGGTTCCGGATGGACACCGTGAACATGTTCTCCAAGCCGCCCGAGCTGCCGCAGGCGAGCACCCGCGCGGGCGAGCGCTACCCGCTGGCCGAGGAGCACTTCCTGAACGGCCCGCGCCTGTTCGAGTACCTCCAGGAGATGCGCCGGCGCGTGCTGAACGACTACGACGTGCTGACCGTCGGGGAGACGCCCGGCGTGTCGCCCGAACAGGGCGTGGAGTACACGAACGAGAAGAGCGGCGTACTGAGCATGATCTTCCAGTTCGACCACATGGCGCTGGACAAGGACACCACCGACCCCGAGCCGCGCTGGACGCATGTTCCCTGGTCGCTGGCCGAGCTGCGCGACATCACGACCCGCTGGCAGACCGCGCTGCACGGCCGGGGCTGGAACAGCCTGTACCTGTCGAACCACGACGTGCCCCGGATGGTCTCCCGGTTCGGGGACGACGGCGAGCACCGCGTCGCCTCGGCCAAGCTGCTGGCGACCTTCCTGCATACCCTTCAGGGGACCCCGTACATCTACCAGGGCGACGAGATCGGCATGACCAACGTGCAGTTCGGCCGGATCGAGGATTACCGCGACGTGGACGCCCTGAACCTGTACCGCGCCCGCGTCACCGAGGGCGGCGGCGACCCGGCGGCCACCCTCGGGGCCATCCACCTCAAGGGCCGCGACAACGCGCGCACGCCGATGCAGTGGGACGCCTCCGCGAACGCGGGCTTCACGACCGGGACACCCTGGATCGGCGTGAACCCGAACTATCCCGAGGTCAACGTGGAGGCGGCGCTGGCCGATCCGGACTCCGTCTTCTGGTACTACCGCGACCTCATCCGGCTGCGCCGCGAGTGCCCCGCGCTGATCGGGGGCCGCTACGACCTGCTGCTGCCCGACCACCCGCAGGTCTACGCCTACACGCGCAGCACGCCGGAGCAGCGGCTCTTGGTGCTGCTCAACTTCGGCAGCCAGGACGCCGCCCTCCCGTGGCCGGTGGACGGGACCCCGCTGGACGCCGAACTGCTGCTCGGCAACCTGGAGCAGAGTGCCCCCGACGCCGCCCCGGACCTGCGGCTGCGGCCCTGGGAGGCGCGCGTCTACCGCCTGCGACTGCCCGGCACCTGAAGCGACCACGGCACACGGAACGGGGGACCGCTGGCAGGGTCCCCCGTTCCGCCCGTCTGCCATCTCCTGCTCACCACAGTCATTTCTGTCAAATGCCAGGTCAATGTGAATAAAACTGGTCCATATGGCAATAAATAACCCTGGACCGACAATATGGAGTCTTCAGGCGGCAGAATGGCGCAATGCCGTTGCCCCCTGTTGACAACGATCATCTAGTTGTATAGACAGAATAATGTGATCTCTTTTGTCTGTTGATGTCGGTGTTCTTTCATCTGGCCGACATCTTGCGATGTCGAAGGATCGGGCGCGCGACATTGCGCGATTTGGTAGCGACAGGGCACTCCGCTATGCTCGGCCCAGTTCCGAAACATCAGCTCCGCAAGACCCGTGACGTCCACGAGTGCGCCCTCACGCCTCCTGGCCGCCCTGGACCTTTGCCCCGGTGTAGCGGACCCCCCAGGAGGTTTCCCATGAACGGACGTCTTACCCTCGGTGTTCTGGCCCTTTCCCTCGCCCTCGCGGCCTGCGGAACCTCGACTACCCCCATGGCCCAGACGCCGGCCCAGGGCAGCGCCCCGGCCGCCGACAGCGGTCTGGCCCCCCTGCGCGGCACCGACAACCCCAGCGCCATCGCCGGGCAGTACATCGTGGTCCTCAAGGAAGGCACCCAGAGCGCCCTGAGCGCCCAGAGCGCCGGCGGCCTGATCGGCAGCCTGGGTCTGGACCCGCAGGGCATCACGGTCCTGAGCGTGTACGGTCAGGCCATTGAGGGCTTCGCCGCCAAGCTCAGCGCCCAGAACCTGGAGAAGGTGCGCGCCAACGCGAACGTCGCCTACGTCGAGCAGGACGGCATGATGTACGCCTCCGCCACGCAGTCGAGCGCCACCTGGGGCCTGGACCGCATCGACCAGCGCAACCTGCCCCTGAACGGCACCTACGTCTACAACAAGACCGGCTCGGGCGTGAAGGCGTTCA
The DNA here is from genome assembly GCF_000252445.1 of Deinococcus gobiensis I-0. Taxonomy (GTDB): domain Bacteria; phylum Deinococcota; class Deinococci; order Deinococcales; family Deinococcaceae; genus Deinococcus; species Deinococcus gobiensis. The sequence continues at coordinate 607,986 of NC_017790.1, forward strand.
TCATCGACACGGGCATCAACACCTCGCACACCAGCTTCGGCGGGCGCGCGGTCTGGGGCACGAACACCACGGGTGACGGCCGCAACACCGACTGCCAGGGCCACGGCACCCACGTCGCCGGCACGGTCGGGTCCTCGACCTGGGGCGTCGCCAAGAGCACCAGCCTGATCGCCGTGAAGGTGCTGGACTGCAACGGATCGGGCAGCAACTCCGGGGTCATCAGCGGCATCAACTGGGCGCTGAACAACAAGGGCAGTGCCACCGCCGTCGCCAACATGAGCTTGGGCGGCCCGGCCAGCTCGGCCGTGGACGACGCCGTGAACAACGCGGGCAGCCGCGGCCTCGTGATGGTGGTCGCCGCCGGCAACGAGAACCAGGACGCCTGCAACGTCAGCCCGGCGCGTGCCAGCGGCAGCGGCGTGATCACGGTGGGGGCCACCACCCGCAGCGACGTGCGCGCCAGCTACAGCAACTACGGCTCGTGCGTGGACCTCTTCGCGCCCGGCAGCGACATCACGAGCGCCTGGATCGGCAGCACGACCGCCACCAACACCATCAGCGGCACCAGCATGGCGACCCCGCACGTGGCCGGCGCGGTGGCCCTGCTGCTCCAGGGCAACACCGGCATCAGCGCCAGCACCGCCCGCTCGACGGTCCTGAACAACACCACCAACGGCGTGGTGAGCAGCGAGAACGGCAGCCCCGACAAGCTGCTGTACACCCTGAACTTCTGAAGCTGAACTGAGGACGGCCGCCGGAAGCGGCGACGGGCACCCTGCGGGCCCCGTCGCCGCTTCCGACATTTCATCTGCGCGTGAACTCGGGGGGCCGCAGCGCGCATACTGACGCCCGACATGGCCCCGACTCCTTTGCCCCCCTGGCGCGCGTCCCTGATCCGCTGGCTGCTGCACGACGATTCCAGACAGGAACAGGGCTTCTACGAAGGTGAGGAACAGGCGCGTGCCCAGCGCCACACCCAGCCCTGGTGGAAGGTCATGTGCCTGACCGGCGTGGACTACTTCTCGACCCTGGGCTACCAGCCGGGCATCGCCGCCCTGGCCGCCGGGGCGGTCGCGCCGCTGGCGACGCTGGTGCTCGTCCTCGTGACCCTGTTCGGCGCGCTGCCGATGTACCGCCGGGTGGCCGAACAGAGCCCGCACGGTGACGGTTCGATCAGCATGCTCGAACGGCTGCTGAGCTACTGGCCCAGCAAATTCCTGGTGCTGTCGCTGCTGGGGTTCGTGGCGACGGGCTTCATCATCACCATCACCCTCTCGGCCGCCGACGCCGCCGCCCACCTCGCGGAAAATCCGCTGCTGCGCTCGTGGCTGGGCGGGCACGAGATCGGCATCACCCTGGTGCTGCTCGCGCTGCTGGGCGGGGTGTTCCTGCGCGGGTTCAAGGAGGCCATCGGCATCGCGGTGGTTCTCGTCATCAGCTACCTGAGCCTGAGCCTCGTGGTCATCGGGGACGGCGCCCGGCTGATCCTGCAACAGCCGCAGCTCGCCTTCGACTGGCAGGCGGCGCTGCGCCAGTCCTTCGACACCCCGCTGGCCCTGATCGGGGCGGCGCTGCTCGTGTTTCCGCGCCTGGCCCTGGGTCTGTCGGGCTTCGAGACGGGCGTGGTGGTCATGCCGCTCATCCGGGGCGACCCCGGCGACACCGAGGCGCAGCCCACCGGACGCGTCCGCAACGGCAAGAAACTGCTCACGACGGCCGCGCTCATCATGAGCTTCTATCTGCTGGCGAGCAGCCTCGTGACCACGCTGCTCATTCCGGCGGCGGCCTTCCAGCCGGACGGCGAGGCGAACGGCCGCGCGCTGGCCTACCTCGCGCACGAACACCTGGGCGAGATCTTCGGCACCGTCTACGACGTGTCCACCATCACGATCCTGTGGTTCGCGGGCGCCTCGGCGATGGCGGGGCTGCTGAACATCGTGCCCAGATACCTGCCGCGCTACGGCATGGCCCCCGAGTGGAGCCGGGCGCACCGGCCGCTGGTGCTGGTGTACCTGCTGCTGGCCGTGGTGGTCACGCTGGCCTTCCGCGCGAGCGTGGACGCGCAGGCGGCGGCCTACGCGACCGGGGTGCTCGCCATGATGACCTCGGCGGCCATCGCCGTGACCCTCTCGGCGGCGCGGGCGGGCCACGGCACCGTCAAGTGGATGTTCGGCTTCATCAGCCTGATCTTCGTCTACACGCTGGGCGTCACCACGCTCGACAACCCGCAGGGCCTGTGGATCGCGCTGCTGTTCGTGGCGGGCATCGTGGCCGTGAGCGTCTTTTCGCGCGTCACGCGGTCCTTCGAACTGCGGGTGAGCAGCGTGCAGCTCGACACGTCGGCCCACGACCTGCTCGCGCAGTTCCCGATCCGGCCGCTGCGGCTGGTGTCGCACCATCCGGGCCGCTCGACCACCGCCGAGTATCAGAAGCAGGAGCTGCGGGTGCGCCAGATGGTCCACCTGCCCGACGAGGACCCCTTTCTGTTCCTGGAGGTCGAGATCGACGACGCGAGCGAATTTACCGACGTGGTCGAGGTGACGGGCCTGCGGATCGGGCGTTACGGGGTGCTGCGCGCGCGCGGGTCGAGCGTGCCCAACACCATCGCCGCCGTGATGCTGCACCTGCGCGGCAAGGGCGCGCCGCCCCAGGTCTACATGCGCTGGACCGAGGAAAGCCCGCTGCACCTGCTGTTCGACTTCCTGATCGGCGGGCGCGGAGACGTGCCGCCGCTGACCCGCGAAATTCTGCGCCGCGCCGAACCCGACCGCGACCGCCGCCCCATCGTCCACGTGGGGGGCTGAGCCGGACCTCCCCCGTCCCGCACCCCTGGCCGCCCGGTCCCGACAGGACGTGGCGGCCTTTTCCGTCTGTCGCGGCGCAAGTGGTCTACCCGGTCTCTCTGGTCCGCCGCGTGTGCTCTGCGCGCCCTCACCCAATGCAGATCCTCCGGGGGGCCTCTTCCCCCATTGCCAGGGCCGACCCTCGTTTGCGGATTCATCGGTATGGGCATGGCCCTCTCCTATCGTGTCGGTATGCGAGTCTTCAGTCTCCTGACCGCCCTGCTCCTGACCGCGCCCCCCGCAGGAGCGCAGAGCGGCGCGGCCCCACTGCCCCAGGTCCAGGCCCCTGCCGGGGGCAGCGGGACCGTGCCCGGCGAGGTTCAGCCGCTCGCCCCCGGCGCACGCCCCGCCGAGGCCCTGCCGCAGCTGACCCTGACCCCGGCGATTGCCGAGCTGGAACGCCTGGAATACCGGGGCAACGGCTTCATCGAGGTCGCCCACGGCGTCGCGCTGCTGCCGGCAGGCGATCAGGGCCTCGCCCGGCGGCGCGCCCTGGCACTGGAGATCGCCTCGCGCGCCCTGGCTGCCCGCCCCGAATTGAGCGAGGTGGATGTCAGCGTGTACGACCGCGCGACCTACGGGGGCTTCGGCGGGCCACTGCCCCTGTTCACGGCGTCGGTGCCGCGCGCCCGGCTGGCCGAGTTCCGGGCCTACGCGCAGGGCCAGGGCAGCTACGACCGGGTCTACGAGGGCGGCGCACCCGCGACCACCCCGCCCACGGTGGTCGCGCGGGTACGCGAGGACGCCCTGACCTTTTTCGGCAGCGCCTCCGAGCGACTGCGCCAGAGCCTGACCCAGAGCGTCTCGCAGTCGCGCGGCGGCGAGCGCGACGGCCTGCTGTTCCGGGGGCCGACGAACCGCCGCGTGGCCGCCCTGACCTTCGACGACGCGCCCCACCCCCTGTACGAGCCGCTGCTGCTCGACCTGCTGCGCCGCGCCGGGGTCCGGGCGACCCTGTTCGTGATCGGGCGCAACGCGGTGGCCTACCCCTATTTCGTGCGCGACATGGTCGAGCAGGGCCACGAAGTCGGCAACCACACCTACCACCATGTCCGGCTGCCGGGCCTGAGTCCGGCGCAGGTGCAGGCCGAACTGGCGCAGGCCAACGCCGCCATCTCGGCCGTGACGGGGCAGCCGGTGCGGTACTTCCGTCCCCCCGGCGGCGACTACTCGCCCCTGACCCTCCAGGTGGCGCGCCAGGAAGGCCTGACCACGACCTTCTGGACGGACGACCCCGGCGACTTCAACAACCCCGGCGACGCGGTGATCGAGTCGCGGCTGGTGTCGCACCTGCGCACCGGCGGCATCGTGCTGCTGCACGACAACGCGCCCGAGGCCATCGACGTGCTGCGCCAGTTCCTGCGCGTCGCGCGTGAACGCGGCGTGACCCTGACCACCGTCGGGGAGATGGTGGCCCCGCGTTGATCGGGAACGGGGTGGGGGCGCACGCGGGACTGCTGCTGACGGCGGCCGCCGCCACGGTCCCCGCCGTCCCCGCGTGGCTGAGCGCCCTGGACCCGGCGTGGCTGAACGCCGCGACCCTGCTGCTGATGTTCGTGGAGGGCGCGGGCGTGCCGGGCGTGCCGGGTATCCTGCCCATGCTGGCGCAGGCGGGCCTGATCGAGACCGGGCGTACCACCTTCGCCGAGGCGGCGCTGTGGGGGGTCCTGGGCAACTGGCTGGGCAGCCTCGCAGGCTACGGTTTCGGGCGCTCAGGCATGCGGCTGCTGCCCGAGCGCTGGCGTGAGCGGCTGGAGGGCGAGCGGGTGCGCGGCCTGCTGGAGCGCTACGGCGGCGGGCTGGTCATCGTGAGCCGTACCGTAGGCTCGCTGCGCACTCCGGTCACGTGGTCGGCGGCGCCGCTGGGCTACCCCTTCGGGCGCTTCGCCTTCTTCAGCCTGCTGGGGGCGCTGCTGCACGTCCTGGTGTGGCAGTACGGCCTGTGGAAGTTCGGGGCGGCGCTGCTGACCCTCGCCCGCCGCGCCGAGACCGACCTGCTGGGCCTCGCCCTGGGCGCGGCGCTGCTGTGGGGGCTGTGGCTGGGCTGGCGGCGCTGGCGCGGCGGGGGTCCGGCGGCCCCGCCCCCGCCTCCGGCCGCCTGAGCGCGCCGCCCGACTGGACACCCTGTCTCTTTCGCGGCGGGGGCCGGAAAACCTACACTGGGCGCAGTTCCCACAGCCCCAGAACGCCGGGCCCAGACAGGAGGTTTTGCCGATGCCGGACGCACACCCAGGCACCCAGCAGGTCATCCAGGACAACCGCGACTACACCCTGTTCTCCTGGAGTGCCCAGGCCCAGACCAGTCCTATTCATATGGTCGGCGGCCAGGGCAGCCATTTCTTCGACGGCGACGGGCAGACCTGGCTCGACTTCTCGTCGCAGCTCATCAACATCAACGTGGGGCACCAGCACCCCAAGGTCCTTCAGGCCATCAAGGACCAGGTCGACCGGATGTGTTTCGCCGGGCCGAGCTTCGCCACCGACGTGCGCGCCGAGCTGGGCAAGAAGCTGGCCGAGGTAACGGGCCTCGCCAAGAGCTTCTTCACGCTGGGCGGCTCCGAGGCCAACGAGAACGCCATCAAGATGGCCAAGCTGTATACGGGCCGCGACAAGATCATCACGCGCTACCGCTCCTACCACGGCGCGACGATGGGCAGCATGTCGGCGTCCGGCGACCCGCGCCGCTGGCCGGTCGAGCCGGGCATTCCCGGCATCGTGCGCGTCTTCGACCCCTACATGTACCGCCCGCCGATGGGGGGCACCGCCGAGGCCTGGGAAGACGGCTGCATCACCCACATCGAGGAAGTCATCCAGATGGAGGGACCGCACACCATCGCGGCGATGCTTGTCGAGGGGATCACGGGCAGCAACGGCCTGCTCATTCCGCCCGACAGCTACTACCCCCGCCTGCGGGCCTTGCTCGACAAGTACGGCATCCTGATGATCGACGACGAGGTGATGAGCGGTTTCGGGCGCACCGGCAAGTGGCTCGCCACGCAGCACTACGGCATCGTGCCCGACATCGTGACCTGTGCCAAGGGCCTGACGAGCGGTTACATGCCGCTGGGCGCGGTCATCGTGAACCAGAAGATCGCCGACTACTTCGAGACCCATTTTCTGGCAGGCGGCCTGACCTACAGCGGCCACCCGGTGAGCTTGGCCGCCGCCATCGCCAACCTCAAGGTGTACGAGGAGGAGCACCTCTTCGAACACACCCTGGAGATGGGCCGGCACCTGGGCACGCGCCTGGAGGCCATGAAGCGCAAATACGCCTGTGTGGGCGACGTGCGCTACATCGGGCTGTTCAGCGTGCTGGAACTCGTGAAGGACAAGAAGACGAAAGAGCCGCTGGCGCCCTTCAACGGCACCTCGCCCGAGATGGCGAAACTGGCCGCACACATCAAGAGCAGGTTCGTGTACGCCTACAGCCGCTTCAACTTCCTGTGGGTCTGCCCGCCGCTGGTGGTGACCCGGGAGGAACTGGATCACGGTCTGGACGTGTACGAGGAAGCCCTCGCCCTCGTGGACGAGATGATCGGGGCGGCGGTGGCGGCGGATTGAGAGGAAAGAGGGGGTGACACGGACGCGCCCCCCTCCTTCGGTTCGCCCACCGCCCTGCCGACCCAGCCGAACGTGGAGACGCCCGGCGGGCCCCCAGACCTGCCGGGGCCGCCCATCCTTCTTCTGCCCGACCCCTGCCCGGCGGCTTCCGAGTCGCCCAAGGAGAAGCCATGACCACCCTGACCGAACCCACCACCCTGCTCCACCACTGGCTGAACGGCCAGCCCACACCGGGCCGGTCGGGCCGCAGCGCCCCCGTGTACAACCCCGCCACCGGGCAGGTGCAGGCGCAGGTGCCGCTGGCCAGTGCCGCCGAGGTGGACGCCGCCGTGCAGGCCGCGCGCGAGGCGGCCCGGACCTGGCGGCTGGTGCCGCTGGGCCGGCGGGCCGAGATCATGTTCCGCTTCCGGGCCCAGCTCGACGCGCGGCGAGACGAGCTGGCGCGCATCGTGACCCGTGAGCACGGTAAGGTCCACAGTGACGCCCTGGGCGAGATCGCTCGCGGGCTGGAGAACGTGGACTACGCCTGCGGCATTCCGAACCTGCTCAAGGGCGGCTACAGCGAGGGCGCGAGTACCGGCGTGGACGTGTACAGCATCCAGCAACCGCTGGGGGTGGTGGCGGGCATCACCCCCTTCAATTTCCCGGCGATGGTGCCGCTGTGGATGATGTGCAACGCGCTCGCCTGCGGCAACGCCTTCATTCTCAAGCCCAGTGAGAAGGACCCCAGCGCCAGCCTGTTCCTGGCCGGGCTGCTCAAGGAGGCGGGCCTGCCCGACGGCGTGCTGACCGTACTGCACGGCGACAAGGAGGCGGTGGACGCCCTGCTGGCACACCCCGGCGTGGCGGCGATCAGCTTCGTGGGCAGCACACCGGTCGCCCGGTCCATCTACGAAGCCGGCACGAAGAACGGCAAGCGCGTGCAGGCGCTCGGCGGGGCCAAGAACCACATGATCGTGCTGCCTGACGCGGATATCGGCATGGCCGCCGACGCCGCCGTGAGCGCGGGCTACGGCTCGGCAGGCGAACGCTGTATGGCGATCAGCGTGGTGGTGGCGGTGGGCGGTGTGGGCGACCGGCTGGTCGAGGCGATCCAGGCGCGCATTCCGGCCGTGAAGGTCGGCCCCGGCGACGTGGCGGGCAACGAGATGGGACCGCTCATCTCGGGCGAGCACCGCGACCGGGTGGCGGGCTACGTGGCCGGAGCCGAGGCCGAGGGCGCGACCCTGCTCGTGGACGGCCGCGACCACGGCATCGAGGGCGACGGCTACTTCCTCAAGCCGAGCCTGATCGACCACGCCGCCCCCGGCATGAAGTGTTACGACGACGAGATCTTCGGGCCGGTCCTGAGCGTGACGCGCGTGGACACCTACGAGGAGGCGCTGAAGCTCGTCAACGACAACGAGTACGGCAACGGCACGGCCATCTTCACGCGCGACGGCGGCGCGGCGCGGCAGTTCCAGTTCGACTGCGAGGTCGGCATGGTGGGCATCAACGTGCCTATTCCGGTGCCGGTGGCGTACTACTCCTTCGGCGGCTGGAAGGCCAGCCTGTTCGGTGACACGCACATGTACGGCCCCGAGGGCGTCAAGTTCTATACCCGCAGCAAGGTGGTCACGAGCCGCTGGCCCGACCCCGCCACGAGCACGGTGAATCTCGGCTTCCCGACCAACGGGTGAGGACCGGGCGGCCCCGGATTCCCCTCCGGAGGCCGCCCCGCACATTTTTCAGGGTCCATCCGCACAGAGGCGGGGGACCCTGGTTGTCCTCAGAGCAACCGGAGGGGCGACACCCGCGCGGCCACCACGGCGGGGGGCAGGGCGGCGAGCAGGCCCAGCGGAATGAGCAGCAGCGTGCGCGACACGAGCGCCCAGGTCAGCTGCGGGGCCGCCAGCGTGAAGCCCAGGCGCGCGCCTAGCACGTCGCCGCCCACCGTGCTGACGAGCAGGGCCAGCCCCAGCCCCAGCAACACGCCCAGCGTGACCGTCAGGAGGGTTTCGAGCAGCACGAGGGCGAACACCACCCCGCGCCCCGCCCCCAGCACCCGCAGCAGGGCGACGGTACGCTGGCGCTCCAGGCCCGAGGTGTAGACGCTGAGCCAGACCGTCAGGGCCGCGATGCCCAGCACGAGCAGGGCCAGCGCCGCGTAGGCCGCCTGCCCCTGGAGCAGCACGTCACGCGCCTGGGCGAAGACCTGCCCCGGAAAGACGGCCATCGCGCCCTGGCCCGCGTTGATACGCTGCGCCGTCACGTAGATGCCCGAGAGCTGCTCGGCCGAGTACAGCACAGCCGTCACCTCGCGCCTGGCGGCCTGGTCCTCGCCGTGGACCTCCCACACGGTTTCGATGGGCGTCAGGACCGCGCGGTCCACCGGGCCGCCCGTGGGGGCCAGGATGCCGGTCACGCGGTAGGGCTCGCTGTGCGCCTCGTCGTGGTCCTCCTCGCCTTCCACGTGGTGTTCTTCGAGGCCGTGTGCGCCGACGAAGGTGCTCCCGACGCGCAGCCCCGCCTCGCGGGCCACCCGCGCCCCCAGCACCGCGTCGTGCTCCCGGACGAAGGAGCCCCCCCGGTCAATGCGGAAATACGGCGGATCGCTCGGGCGTACCCGCTGGTCGAAGAAGGCCGCCGTGGTCCCCACGATGGGAAAACCCAGGTAGTTGTCGCCCAGCGCGATCGGCACGGCCCGGCGGGTGCCGGGGGCGTCGCGCAGCTCCTCGTAGACCCGCTCGGGAATGTTGCCGATGGGCGCGCCGGTGTAGAACAGGCTGCTCATGACCGCCTGGGTGCCGCTGCCGGGCGCGGTGACGAGCAGGTCGAAGACCTGGGCCGCGTCCTGCGCGCCGCGCTCGACCTGCCGCGTCACCAGCGGCACGACCAGCGCCGTCGCCGTGGCGAGGGCCACCGCGATCACTGTGATGAGCAGCGCCCCCAGCCGCGAGCGCAGGCCGCGCAGGGCTGTCCAGAGGGCCAGCTTCATCCCCTCACCCCGGCCGAGAGGTCGAGGCGCTGGGGCAGCGCGCCCGCCACCAGCGGGTCGTGGGTCACCACGATCAGGGTGGCCCCGAGTTCGCTGGCCGTGCCCTGAAGGAGCTCCAGCGCCGCCCCTGCCCGGTCGCGGTCGAGGTGGGCGGTCGGCTCGTCTACCAGCAGCAGCGCTGGCCCGTGCGCCACCGCCCGCGCCACGGCCACACGCTGACGCTCACCGGTCGAGAGCTGCGCGGGGCGGTGGTGGCGGCGGTGGGCGAGGTCCAGCCGGGCCAGCGCCCGCTCGGCCAGGGCGCGCGGATTCGCGGTTCCCGCCACCCGCAGGCCCAGTTCGACGTTTTCGAGCGCGCTCAGGCCCGGCATGAGGTGGAAATCCTGAAAGACGTAGCCCACGCTGCGCCGCCGGAACAGGTCGCGCCCGGCCGCCGAGGCGGCGGTCACATTGAAGTCGCCCAGACGCACCTCGCCCGACTGCGGGGTGAGCAGCCCGGCCAGGGTATGCAGTAGCGTCGTCTTGCCCGTGCCGCTGGGGCCGGTGACGGCCAGTTGGGCCCCCGGCGGCAGGTCGAGGTCGGGGTAACTCAACGTGACCTCGCGGCCATGCTGCACCCGCAGGCCCACGGCGCGCAGCCGCTCGGCCCGGCCCCGGGACACCGACGGTCCGGCGGCCGTCACCCGCCCGCAGTCACGCCATCGGCGTACAGGCGCACGAGGCTGACGAAGCCGGTGTCCTCGTCCTTCTTCACGCCGATGTCGAGTCGCCCGGTGATCTGGAGGCCGCGCGTGGTCGGGTCGAGTTCGCGCCCCTTGGGCATGATGACGAGCACGATGTCGGCCGGCCAGTCGGCGGCGGTGGTGCAGAAGGGGCAGGTGCTCATGGGCTGCTTGGTGAGCACGAAGAAGTCCAGCCTGGGCTTGAGCGGCGGGGCCATATAGCCGCTCATGCGCACGGTCTGGCCGCTGAGCGACTTGATCTTGTCGCTGTATTCCACGCCGCGCACGGTCACGCGGCCGTACAGTTCACTGAATTTCAGGGTGGGCGTACCGACGCTCTGGGCCAGGGCGCGCGGCAGCCACAGCGTCAGCGGCAGTGCGCCCGCGAGTTTGAGGATGGTTCGGCGGTTCAAGGACAATCACCTCAGAGAATGGAACGGGAACCTGACCCTACCGAATCAGAGTGGATCGTTGACTGGAGAGGAGCAGGACAGGTTCCGGAAGTGCAGTGGACGGACAGTTCTTTCCTGGTCTGTCAGCGGCACAGACGGAATCCAGACCAGTTCAGCACGGCCGGATCAGGGGCGTATCAGCCCGGACAGCCGGTCAGCGATGGCACATCGGACAATGCGCCGGAGCACACAGGCTCCAGGCGCATGGGGACGGGGACAGACGGGAAGCCTTACAGCAGTTTTCAGTTCCATTGAGGGACCGAGAGCATGCATCTCAACTCCACTTCCGCCGCCCTTCTCAGGTGCCCGCTCCACCCGGTTCAGAGGAACCGAGGGCAATCCCTGGTCCCCCTGAATGCCGCTCTCAGCGGTTGCGGGTCGCGTCCAGGCCCAGGGCGCGGGCCATCGAGAAGAACAGGTCGGTCTGGTCCATCATGCCGAAGAAGTTCTCCGAGCCGGGGCCGAAGGCGAACAGCGGCAGGGGGTCGGCGGTGTGCACGCCCTGGTTGGCGGTGGGCGGCAGGTTGCCGGTGCGGGTCACGCCCCCCTCCTCGCAGATCTTGGGGTTGGGCAGGTAGCCGGCCTCGGCGCCAGTCTTGCCGTTGCTGACGGTCGGGTCGAGGAAGATGCGCCGGCCCAGGTAGGTCTCGCAGTAGTCGGGCACGGCCGCGAAGCCCACCGCGTAGGTGCGGGCGGTCTCGGGCAGGGGCAGGCCGTTGGCGTCACGCTTGTCGCCGTAGGTGGGGAAGCCGGCCGACTCGTACACGCCGACCGCCTCGCGCTTGCCGGGACCCTTGGTCGCGTCGTAGCCGCCGTACACGCTCAGCGAGTGGGCGTGGTCGGCCGTCACCAGGATCAGGGTGTCGGGGTGGGTCTTGGCGTAGTCCTTGGCCCACTCGACCGCCTTGTCGAGTTCCAGGACGTCCCACACGCCGCGCTGCCAGTCCAGGGGGTGCTCGTACTTGTCCACCATGCCGGCCTCGACCATCAGGAAAAAGCCGTTGGGGTTCTTCTCCAGCGTCTCGACGGCCTTCTTGGTGCTGTCCCACAGGTAGGGCATGTCCTTGAAGTCGCCCAGGGCCTCGGTGGTCTTGTACTGCGCGCGGTCGAGGTAGCTGGGGATGTTGTCGATGTTGAACAGGCCGAACAGCTTGTTGGTGTTGGCCGCGTTCAGCTCGGTGCGGCTGCTGACGAAGGTGTAGCCCTGCTTCTGGCTGTCCGTGATCCAGTCGGTGGTGTCCTTGCGGCGGCTGCCCGGCGCGGTGCTGGGGATGAAGTCGCGGCTGCCGCCCAGGAGCAGCACGTCGGGCTGCACGTCGCCCTTGAAATACTGGTCGGCGATGGCCGAGTAGTCGCCGCGGCGGCGGGTGTAGCTGGCGAAGGCGGCGGGGGTGGCGTCCACCCCGAAGGCGCTCGTCACGATGCCCACGCCCTTGCCCATGCTGCGCCTCAGCATCGCGGTGATGGTCTCGACGCGCGGGTTGTCGAGCGTGTCGGCGGTGTTGTCGGGGTACACGTTCAGGGCGTTGACCTGAATCTTCTGGCCCGTGGCGATGCTGCTCGCGGTGTTGGCGCTGTCGGCCAGGGCGCTGTCGAAGGAGCTGGTGGTGACGCTCGCCATGCCGCTCAGGCCGCTCATCATGGCGAGCTGGCCGGTGGGCGTGCCGTTGGTCGGATTGTAGGGGTGAGCGATGAGGCGCGCGGCGTTCACGGTATTCCAGCCCATGCCGTCCCCGATGAACAGGATGACGTTCTTGGCGCGGGCGGCGGCTGCGGGCACCACGTACCAGCGCGCGGTCTTGGTCGCCTCGCCCGCCGCGTCGCGGTAGCGCACGCTCAGCTCGTGCAGGCCGGTGGGCAGGCTCTGGCCGCGCAGGGTCCACTCGACGCTGGTGGGCTTGGTGGTCGTCTGCACCAGCCCGGCGACCGGCTGGCCGTCGAGGGTGACGGCCGCGCCCTGAAAGTTCTGGACGTTCTCGGCCTCGATCCGCAGGTCGAACCGCTGACCCGGCACGAACTTGGCCCCGTCGTAGGGATAGACCTTCAGGTCGGCCGCCGACGCGGCGCTACAGACCAGAAGCGCAAGGCTGAGCAGATATTTCATGGCCTTCATTGAGACTCATGCTTGTCATCTGTACATCAGCTCAGACTTAGGTACAGGAGGGTCGGGCCGAAGATCAGCCGGGTAGGGTAAGAGGCGAACAAAGTGCGTTGCAGCAGGAGTGGTGAGGTTGCAGTGCCCTGCCGAAACCTTACGACGCAAGCCCCGACACCCCTAGGTCACCGCCTCCCCGCAGGCCGCCACGAAGCGCCGCGCCAGCGCCGGGTCGGCCCCCAGGTGCAGATGCAGGTAACTCGCCAGGACATTGCCCTGTGCATAGCCCTCCTCGGCCGGCTGCCCGTTCGGAGCCGTCCAGCGGTAGGCCGGGTGCGTGGGCGCATGCGTGAGGACCGAGTGGTGGAACTCGTGGCCGCGCAGCGCCGCGCCCGCCGGGGCCAGTGGCGAGGCGTACAGGGCGGCGGCGTCCCGGTAGCCCAGCGTGACCTTCGGGAGCATCCGCGTGCGGTAGGGCACCACGCCGCACATCTGCCACACCGCGCCCGAGGCGTCCTCCAGCGTCTCCGAGAGGTACATCAGGCCGCCGCACTCGCCCACCACGGGCCGCCCCGACGCGGCGAAGGCATGGATGGCCGCACGCATGGAGGTGTTCGCACTCAGCTCGGCGGCGTGCGCCTCGGGGTAGCCGCCGCCCAGCAGCAGCCCGCCCACGTCCGGCGGCAGCCCGGCATCGCGCAATGGGCTGAAGGGCACGAGGTCGGCCCCGGCCAGCCGCAGTTCATCGAGCGCGTCGGGGTAGTAGAAGTGGAAGGCCTCGTCGTGCGCGTAGGCGATGCGCACGCGGGCGGGGACGGCCTGCACCGTGGGCGGAATGGGCAGCGCCGGGGCCTGGGCGGCAGCCAGCAGTGCGTCCAGGTCGAGGGTTCCCGCCGCCCGCCGCGCGTCGGCCTCGGCCCAGCTCGCCTGCTCGGCGCTCAGGAGGCCCAGGTGGCGCGAGGGCAGGTGTAGGGTCTGGTCGCGCAGCACGTAACCGAAGGTGGGCAGCCCGACCTGGGCCAGCGCGGCGGCGCACAGCTCGGCGTGGCGGGGGCTGCCCACGCGGTTGAGGATGACGCCCGCGATATCTGCTCCAGGACCGAAGTCGCGCAGGCCCGCCGCCACCGCCGCCGCCGTGCGGGCCATGCCGTGCGCGTCGAGGACCAGCACCACCCGCGCCCCCAGCAACCGGGCGAGGTCGGCGGTGGAGTGTTCGTCGCTGAGGGGATCGCGGCCGTCGTACAGGCCCATGACCCCCTCGATGATGCTGATGCCCGCGTCCTGCGCGGCGCGGGCGAACAGCTCGGGTACCCGCGCGCGCGGCAGCAGGAAGGTGTCGAGGTTGCGCGCCTGCCGCCCCGCTGCCCGCGTGAGGTGCGTGGGGTCCAGGTAATCGGGGCCGAGCTTGAAAGGCTGCACCGCCAGCCCGCGCTCGCGGAAGGCGAGGCACAGCAGCGAGGCGACGGTGGTTTTGCCACTGCCCGAATGCGGCGCAGCGATGACGAGGCGGGGCATGGTGAAGGGAAGTGAATGGGTCATCCAGGCTCCAGGGTCTGCACCCGAGCGTCCAGCACCCCGGCGAGCTGCGCGGCGCGGCCCAGACGCACGCGGCCGGCCTCGGTGTCCACCACCAGCGCGGGGATGCCCCGCAGGCTTTCGGCGGCGTGCAGGGCGTCGGCCCAGGCGTCCGAGCCGGGGGTCAGGGGCACGTTGGCCCGCCCGTCGGTGAGGAGCACGAGTTCCGCGCCGCGCACCCCGGTGAGCAGGTCGGCGGCGAGGTTCAGCGCGTGGGCCAGTGGCGTGCGCCCCCCGGTCGGCGCGGCGCGCACGGCGGCCTCGGCCTGGGCGGCGTCGGTTGTCCAGTCGAGCAGCACGCTCGCCCCGGTTCCCCGGAAGGTCACGAGGGCCACGCGGTCGCGCCCGCCCTGCCCGGCCAGCGCGTCCAGCAGCGCCCCCTTGAGCGCGCCCATGCGCCCTGAGACGCCCACGCTGCCGCTCGCGTCGGCCACGAACAGCACGCGGCGGCCACCATCCTCGGCGGGCATGGGCGCGCGGAAGTCGTCGCGGGTGGGCACGGCGGCTCCCCGGCCCAGCATGGACCGCAGGGTCGCGGGCACGTCCAGGCGCGCGGCCTGTGGGTCCGGCACGCTGCGCGGGGCAGCGCGGCGGGGGGGCTGACCCTCTCCCCTGCCGGGCGTAAAGGCCTGCAAGGCCAGCGGCGCGGCGGGCGTACTCGGCGCGAAGACTTCCTCGGGAGGCGGGCCGTCCGCGCCGGGGGGTGGGGGCGTATCCGGCTGCTGTTCGGGCGGCTCTGTTTCCGGGAGTGGCGGAGGCGGCTCGGACGGTGGAGGCGGCGGCAACCGGGGATCGCGGCGGTGGTTCAGGACCAGGGGGGCCACGCGGCGCAGGTCGGTTTCGGTCGCCCCGGTGCGGCCCTCCAGCGCGGCGCAGGCGCGGGCGGCGCGGTGCAGCACGAGGTCGGCGCGCAGGCTGCGCACCCCCGCCTCGCTGCTCAGCGTAGTGATGACGTCCAGCAGGGGATCGGGCAACGTGACCTCTGGCAGAAGCTGTCGGGCCTCCGCCAGTCGCCCCGCCAGCGCGGCCTGCTCGGCCCCCCAGCGGGCGGCGAAGCCCTGCGGGTCGGCCTCGTAGGCCATGCGGCGGCGGATGATCTCGGCGCGTTCGGCGGGTTGCTGGGGGGCCGCCACGTCCACGCACAGGCCGAAACGGTCGAGGAACTGCGGACGCAGGCCTCCCTCCTCGGGGTTCATGCTGCCCACCAGGGCCAGGCGGGCCGGGGCCTCGGCACTCAGGGCATCGCGCTGCACCCGCACCACGCCCAGCGCGGCGGCGTCGAGCAGCACGTCCACCAGATGGTCGGGGAGCAGGTTCACCTCGTCGATGTACAGCAGCCCGCCGTCCGCCTGGGCCAGCAGACCGGGCCGCAACCGCACCTCGCCCCGCAGCGCCGCGTCGAGGTCCAGCGTGCCCACCACGCGGTCCTCGGTCGCGCCGAGGGGCAGGTTGACGAAAGGAGCGCGCAGGCCATCCGGCCCCGGCGGCAGCAGCTCGGCCAGCCCGCGCGCCGCCGTGCTCTTGGCCGCGCCCCGGTCGCCCCGGATGAGCAGCCCGCCGATGGCCGGCGCCACCGCCAGCAGCGACAGCGCGAACAGCAGTTCGGGCTGGTGGGCGACGGCGGCGAGGGGATAGGTGGGGGTCATGCCCCCTCCCCGCGCACGTGCAGCACATGCACGTCGAAGGTCCAGCGGTAGCGCCAGCCCTCGCCCTCGGGGATCAGGTACGGCCCCAGAACGTCCAGCACCTCGGCGTCCGGCAGGGGCAGCCGGGCCTGGGCGAGCAGGGCGGCCGTGTCGGGAAAGGTCAGTTCGCGTCCCTCGGTGATCTGGAGGTGCGCGCAGGGCAGGCCCAGCGCGTGCAGGGCGCGGCGCAGACCCGTGGCCCGCTGCGGCCGGGGCTGCCCCGCCAGCGTGCGCCGCAGGGTGACGTGCGGGCTGCCCAGGCCGTCGTCCTCCAGCAGGAAGAGGTCGCGGCGGGCCAGGCGCCGCAGGCCCGTCAGTGCGCCGCGCAGGTCAGGCAGATAGGCCAGCGACCACGCGGCGAGCACGGCGTCGTGGGGCGCGAGCGTGGGGTCGTGCAGGGCATCGGCGAGTTCCTGACAGCGCACCTCCAGATGCGCGGGCGGCCCCTTGCCCCGCAGCACCGCCAGCATGTCGGGCGAGTGGTCCAGCGCCGTGACCCGCGCCGCCGCGCCCGCCAGGGGCAGGGTCAGGCGACCCGTGCCCGCACCCACGTCCAGCAGCGAGTCTGCCCCAGCCCCCGCCAGCTGCCCACGCAGCCACGCCACCGTATTCGGTAGCTCGGGCTGGCCCGCGTCGTATTTCGCCGCCTGCACGTGCCAGAAGGCCCGGTCGCGCTCCGGCTGCCAGCGTCCCGAGCGCACGGCGAGGACCTGCTCCCGCCACTCGTCGAAAATGTCGGCCTGAACGGTCATCCGCCCGCCCGCGCCTGTTCGCCGCGTTCTTCGAGGAGGCCCTCGCTCTCGACCAGGAGATGTTGCAGGGCCGCCAGCGTGTCCGCGCCCGCCTCCCACAGCCCCCGGTCCTGGGCTTCGAGCAGCCGCGTGGCAATCGCGTTCAGTGCCCAGGGGTTGCTGGCCTTCAGGAACGCCTGATTCTCGGGGTCCAGGGCGTAGGCCTGCGCCACCCCCTCGTACATGAAGTCGTGGGCGATCTGGGCAGTCGCGTCGAAGCCGAACAGGTAGTCCACCGTGGCCGTCTGCTCCAGGCCGCCCTTGTAGCCGTGCCGCCGGATGCCCTCCAGCCACTTGGGGTTCACCACCCGCGAGCGGTACACGCGCAGGGCCTCCTCGCCCAGATCACGCACGCGGGCGCGCTCGGGGTTGGCGGTGTCGCCGAAATAGTGCCGGGGCTGCGTGCCCGAGAGGTGCCGTACCGAGGCGATCATGCCGCCGAAGAATTGCAGGTAGTCGTCCGAGTCGAAGATGTCGTGTTCGCGGTTGTCCTGGTTATGCAGCACGAGCTGGGTCTGCGACAGCCGCGCCCGGAAGTCCTCTCGGGCATCGGTTCCGGCGTCGGCCGCCGTATAGGCGTAGCCGCCCCAGTTGACGAAGGTCCGCGCGAAATCGCCGTCCTCCTTCCAGTTGCCCTCGTTGACCAGATCGAGGATGCCCGCCCCGTAGGTGCCCGGCGCGCTGCCGAACACGCGGTAGGCGGCGCGGGCCTCGGCCTCCTCGGGCGGCGTGTCGCTCAGGCGCCCGGCGAGGTCGGCGAGGTAGTGCTTGCGCGGAAAATTCCGGTCCTCGGGTTCGTCGGCGTGCATGGCGGCCGTGAACGCCTCGTCGAGCAGGTTGAGCAGGTGCGGGAAGGCGTCGCGGAAAAAGCCGCTGATGCGCACCGTCACGTCGATGCGGGGGCGGCCCAGTTCGGCCAGAGGAATCAGGTCCACGCCCTCCAGGCGGCGGCTCTGCGGGTGCCAGCGCGGGCGCACGCCGAGCAACGCGAAAATTTCGGCGATGTCGTCGCCCTGGGTTCGCATGTTGGACGTGCCCCACACGCTGATGGCGACGTGCTCGGGGTAACTGCCGGTTTCCCCCAGGTGGCGGGCCAGGACTTCGTGCGCCAGATTCTGCCCCACCGCCCAGGCCGCCTGCGAGGGCAGGGCGCGGGGGTCCACCGCGTAGAAGTTGCGCCCGGTCGGCAGGATGTGCGCCTGACCGCGCGAGGGGGCGCCGCTGGGTCCCGCCGGCACGTAGCGGCCCGACAGCCCGGCGAGGAGGTGGGTGATCTCGTCCTCGGTGGCGCGCAGGTCGGGGCGCAATCGGCGGCAGGCGTACTCCAGGGTCTGCGGCAGCGTGCCGTACTCGTCCCGCACGCCCAGCGTCAGGGCCAGCACCTCGGGAATGGCGGCGGGGTCGTAGTCGCGCTCGTGCAGGAGCTGGTAGAGGTGCAGGCTCAGTTCGTCGAGCAGTTCGAGTGCGTCGCCGTTCGTCTGCACCGGGCGGCCCGCGAGGGTCTGGAGATCAGGCGTGGTCATGGGGCCTCGGGAAACAGGGAAGCGGCGCGGACGCCAGACAGGCCGCCGCGCCGCTCGGAAGGGGAAGGTTCAGGTTCTGGCCGGGGCCGCTTTGGCCTCGGGGTAGGCGAAGTGGTAGGCGAGCGCCACGAACACGGCCCCGCCCACCACGTTGCCCAGCGTGACGATGACGAGGGTCAAGGCGACGTGCGCGAGGTCCAGCCGGGCCACGCCCGCCACGCCCTGCACCCCGTCCTTGAGCATCAGGCCCAGGGGCAGCAGGTACATGTCGGCCACCGAGTGCTCGAAGCCCGCCGCGACGAAGGCGGTCACGGGCAGCAGCACGGCCAGCACCTTGTCGGCCAGGGTCTTGCCCGCGAAGGCCATCCACACCGCCAGACAGACCAGCACGTTGCACAGCATGGCGCTGAAGAACAGCTGCTCGGGCGTCTTGCCGACCTTGCCCGCCGCGACCGTGACCGCCTCGCGCGCCACGCCGCCCGCGTCGAGGTTCGGGTGTCCGGAAGCGAGGATCAGGAAGGCCAGCAGCACGCCGCCCACCAGGTTGCCCGCCAGCACCAGGCCCCAGTTGCGCGCGACCTGCGCCCAGGTGACCTTGCGGCGCACGGCGGCCAGCACCATCAGGATGTTGCCGGTCAGCAGTTCGGCCCCCGCCACGAGCACCAGCACCAGCCCCACGCAGAAGCCCAGGCCGCCCAGCGCCTGCTTGAAGGCGAAGTCGATCCCGCCTGCCTCGACCAGGGTGTAGAACATGCCCCCCAGGCCGATGAACATGCCCGCCAGCACCGAGAGGACGAAGGTCGGCCACGCGGCGCGCTCGGCCTTCTCGATCTCCTTGTGGACGACGGCCTGCGTGAGCGCGCCGCCGCTGAGGACCGTCGGGTCGGGGGCCGGGGCCGGACTGGGAGAGGGGGACGCGGTGGTCATGGCCCCACCATAGGCCGCTCATCTGTCGGTTCCCTGGAACGGCTCTTCAGCCCTTGCTGAGACACCGGGGGGGACGTTCAGACGGGCGCCGGGCGCGTCCAGCAACGCTCCCAGGTCCAGGCCCAGCACCCCGGCCAGCCCCGCGTGCAGCCCCGGCACCCCGGCCCCCCCGCTGCCGGCGTTGCCCAGGCGGGTCAGGGCGCGCAGCATCTCGGGGAGCTGCTCGCCCTGCGGAGGGACGCCCAGCGTGTGCAGGCCGTCCCGGATCTGCGCCGCGCCGAGTTCGCACAGGTAGCCGTCGATGTCTTCGAGCAGGTGCGCCACGTCCGGGCCGTTCATCTCGGTCAGGGTCACGGGCACGCCGTCCTCCGTCTCGGACTCGTCCCACTCGTGGACATGGTCGCCGTGATCGCGCCGCAGCAGCGTGCCCAGATCGGTGCCCAGGTCGGCCCGCTGCACGAGGTCCCAGATCTGGCCTTGCAGCAGCGGCAGCTTGCCCGGGTCGAGCAGTTCGAGCTGGTAGTACTCGTCCACCAGCGTGGCGAGTTCGGCCAGCGGGCCATAGGTGTCGGCGCGGGTCAGGGGCGGCGGCAGGTGGTCGAGGATGGTCGCGTGGGCGCGGCGTTTGGCCTGCGTGCCCTCGCCGGGATCGTTGATGACGAACGGATAGAACAGCGGCAGGTCGCCCAGCAGCGAGTCGGGGAAGCAGTTCTCGGACAGGCCCACGCCCTTGCCGGGCAGCCACTCCAGCGTGCCGTGCTTGCCCACATGCACCAGGGCGTCGGCCCCGAAGCCCCCCAGGGCGGGCGGCTCGCGCAGCCACCGGTACAGCGCCGCGTAATGGTGCGTGGGCGGCAGGTCGGGCGTGTGGTAGATGGCGTCGGGGTCCATGCCGTAGCCGCGCGGGGGTTGCAGCGCCACGAACACCTTGCCGAAGGTCAGGCCCGCCAGACACAGCTCGCCGCCGTGGACATAGGCCGCGCCGGGGGGCGGCCCCCACTGCTCGCGCATGCGCCGCTGCTGCGAGGCGGGCAGTTCGGCGAACCAGCGGGCGTACACCTCGCCGGGGATGCGGGCCGCCGTGCGGGCGAGTTGCCCCGGCGTCATCACGGTCTGGTCGTAGTTGCTGCCCTCGATCAGGGCGTGCATCAGCGCGTCGGAAGACTCGGGGAGGGTCCCGACATCGTAGCCGTCCTCCTCCAGCGCCCCCAGCACCCGCAGCAGCGACGCCGCCGAGTCCAGACCCACCGCGTTGCCCACCTGCGAGGCCTTGGCCGTCGAGTTGGTGAACACGAAAGCCAGCCGCTTGTCGAAGTTGGCCTTGTGCCGCAGCCGCGCGAGCCGCACCGTGATGCCGGCGAGGCGGGCCGCGCGCTCGGGGTCGGCGACGAGGCGGCGGGCCTCGCCGGATGCCTGCTCCTTAAACGCGAACGGCACCCCGATGATCCGCCCGTCGAACTCCGGCAGCGCCACGTTCATGGCCGTGTCCAGCGGGTTCAGGCCGCGCGCACTCGTCTCCCAGGGGCCGCGCGCGCCGCCCAGGGTCAGACCCTGCACGACCGGCACGCCCAGGCGTCCGAGGGCCGAGACGTTCTCGCCGGGGGCGGTGATCTCGCCTGCCTGCACATCGGCCATCGCAAAACTGAGGGTCGAGATGACGGCGTCCACCTGCCCGGCCAGCAGGGCGAAGGCTTTGGGATCGCCGGTCGCGTCCACGTCCTTCAGCGAGGTCGTGAAGACGGGCAGGGCGTCGGCCCCGGCGTCGTCGAGGGCCATGACCAGCGAGTCGATGAACGCCGTGTTGCCGCTCAGGGCGTGCGCCCGGTAGAACAACACGCCGACGGCGGGGCGCGACCCTTCGCGGAGCTTCTCCCAGTCGTCCAGCGTCGCCTGTTCGGGCAGGTCGGGGTGGTAGATGCCGTGCTCGGGCTGCGCCAGCGGGGGCCGCGCGCCGTAGCCGGTCAGGCGCAGCGTGTCCGAGAGCGAGAGCAGCAACTCGCGCATGTTCGGCCAGCCGCTCGCGGAGAGGTAGGCCAGGGCCGTGTCGAGCGTATGCGCGGGCGCGAAACTCAGGCGGGCGAGTTCGGGGTCGGGCTCGCCCGTGCCGCTCACGATCAGCAGGGTCTGCCCGGCGGCCCGGGCGTGCTCGCGCAGCAGCTCGCCGCCCGGCACCGCGCCGAATTTGCCGTGGACGCGCACGAGCACGATCTCGGCGCGGCCCACCGCCCCGGCCAGCAGCGTGCCCATCTGCGCCTCGCCCCGGATGCCGCCCAGGGCTACGCCGGTCACGGGACCGAAGTCGGCCGGCAGCGTGTCCTGGGCCGCCCGCAGGTTGAGGAGGTCGGTGTCGGCGTGCGTGAGCAGCGCGAGCCCCGACAGCCCGCCCGAGAGGTCCGGGGCCGCCACCGGCAGCGCGGCCATCGCTGCGCCCCCCGCGTCCCAGGTGTAGTAGTTGAAGGTGTACTCGACCAGCTCGGACGGCACGGGCAGCGGCCCGTCGGCTTCCAGCATCGCGGCGATGTATTCGAAGATGGCGACCACCAGCCAGGGATCGTTCACCGAGTGGAACCAGGTGTCGTGGCCGTCGAAGACCAGGTGCGCCACGTTGTTCAGCGTGCACGGTCCCAGGCAGCCCGATTTGGTGAGGTGGACCTGGTTGCGCATCCGCCGCCGGGTCCACTCCTCTTTGTAGGTGTCCACGGGCGCGGGCGCGTAGCCCTTGTCGGTGCGCCCGCAGCAGCAGCCGTGAAAGCAGTAGCTCAGGTGCCCGCGTTTGCGGACCACATTGATGGTGCGGCCGTCGGCACGGGTCACGCGCTGACGGGCGGCGCCGGCTCCGGGGCGCGTCATGCGTTCAGGCGGCGCTGGCGATAGGCCGCACTGGCCGCCGCGAACAGCACCAGCGTCGCCCCCGCCAGCCAGAAGCCCAGCGGCGACACGTCCACGTTCTGCAGCGCGGCGAGGGCATGGGCGGCGGCGGGAAAGTGCTCGCCCGCCCACTGCGACAGCGTGACCACGCCGATCACCAGTGCGATGAGCCCCGACAGGCCGGTGACCAGCAGGTTGTACGCCCGCTTCTTGCGGGGGTCGTGCAGCGCCCAGCTGTAGGCGTGCGTCATGGCGATGCCGTCGAGGGTATCGAGCAGCGTCATGCCCGCACCGAACAGCAGCGGGAGCGACAGGATGGCCGCCCAGCCCAGATTCTGCTGCGCCGCCGCGCCGGACAGCGCCAGCAGCGCGACCTCGGACGCCGTATCGAAGCCCAGACCCATCAAGAAGCCCAGCGGGACGACCTGCCACTGCCGCGACACCAGCGCGGTCAGCGGGGCGATGATCCGGGCCAGCAGACCGCCGTGGGTGTGACCGTGCTCGTGTGGGCCTTCCCGCAGCATCCGGGCGACGCCGTAGAGATTGACGGTGGCGACGGTCAGCAGGTACGCGCCCGCCACGAACGGCCCCACCCAGCCCCCGAAAGCCCCGATGCCGCCTTGCGCGCCCAGCAGCGCCTTACCGATCACGGCGGCGGCCAGCGCCATCAGGAACACCACCGAGGAGTGCCCCAGGCTGAAGCTCAGGCCCACGCCGTAGGCCGGGCGGCCCAGCGTGAGCAGCTTGCGCACCGTGTTGTCGATCACGGCGATGTGGTCGGCGTCCCAGGCATGTCTCAGGCCGAACAGGTAGGCGGTGAGCCCCACCCCCCACAGCAGCGGCGAATGCAGCGCCGCCGGAATCCACAGGCCCAGGGCCAGCAGGTGCAGCCCCAGCACGGCCAGCAGAAAGGGCCTTCCCCGGCGCAGACTCTCGCGGGCGGTCAGGGGCGTGGGGGCGGCGGTTCCCAGGGCAGGAACTTCGGTCATCGGGTGGGTCATGGTGCCTCCTGGCCGGGCCGGGGAGGGCCTGCGGCGGGGGCGTCACGAACTGGCGGGGGCGCTGGCCGGCTGGGCAACAGCGCGCCGCTTCGTCCCGGACGCGGGGACGAGGGGCGTGGCTCAGCGTGGGTCGGACTGTGACCGTGGCGCGACCGTGGCGGACTTGCACCGCACTTCCAGAGGCTGAGCGTGTCGGAGAAACGTCGGGGCGGACGTGGAGCCACTGTAGCGCACGCGGGCCGGGCGGTTGGCCGGGCGCCTGCGCCCTTTTTGCGTCACACGGCGGGGGACCTTCACGGCATAATCGGGCGTAATGGCCCCGCTCGTCCGCCCGCGCCCCCGGTCCGCCGGGCCGCTGCTCGCCGCCCTGTGTCTGGGCAGCCTGGGCGAAGCCGCCGCGCAGGCCTGCGTGCTGCCCAGCAGTCCGCCGCCCAGCCGCTCGCGGGTGGTGTTCATCCTCGACACCTCGGGGTCCATGCAGGGCCTCGGGGACGGCCGGGCGAACATCTTCGCGCGGGTGCAGGGGGCCATCCTGCGCGGCATGCGCGCGGCGCAGGCTCCGGGATCGGTCGAGCTGCTCACCTTCGACAAGGGGCCGCGCCAGCGCCGGAGCTTCGCGTGGCCCTCGCAGCGCGGCGAATTCGAGCGGGCCGTGAACGGCATCCGGGCCGACGGCTCGAACACCTGGCTGTATACCAGCATGCAGAGCATGTTCGCCTCGCTCCAGAGCCGGGACGACACCGCCACGACCGTCTACGTCCTCACCGACGGCATCGACAACAACCCCGACCGCGCGGCGACCATCGCCACGGCCCTCGCCGCCTTCAACGTCACGCGCGGCAATTTCGACAAGCTGTACTACGTGGGCCTGGGCGTGCAGGTGCCCGCCGAGGTCAAGGCGCAGTTCGCGCAGACCACCTTCGCGCAGGCGGTCGAGCTGCCCCTGAACACCCCGCCCGACCTCACCTCGGCGCTGCTGCTGCCCGGCATGGTGAACGTGTCGCCCGACGCCTCCTTCGCCTTCCGGCGGCCTCAGGGCACCCGCCTGAGCCTGGAGTCGGGCAACGTGGGCGGCGGTCAGGTCACGATCCTGAACCCCGAGGGTGCGGGCGACCGGGTCAGGCTGGGCATCCAGGGCAGCGTGCCGGCGGGGTCGGTGGGCTACGTCTGCGCCGACCTGCCAGACGGCGAACAGCGCCTGCTGCTGCGCTTCGAGCAGACCACGCCGCCGCCCTCGGGCGCGCCCGCCCCCCAGCCGCCCGCCCTGGGCACGCTGCGGCTGCTGAACCCCGACTTCCGGCGCGAGCTGAAACGCGGCGAGAAGGCCGTGCTGCGCTATCAGGCGGTGAACGGCCCGGTGACGGTCGAGGTCGCGCAGGCCCCCGGCGAGATCACCGCGCAGCTGCCCGACACGGTGGTCAGCCTCCTCGAAGGCCAGCAGGTCGAGCTGACCCTGACCGACCTCACGCTGCGCGGCGGCCAGCAGGCCGCGCCGTCGCTGCGCCTGAACAACGCGGCGACGCAGGCGGTCCCGGCCGTCGTGGGGGTCGAGCCGGTGCGGCGCAACTGGTGGTGGCTGCTGCTGCTGCCTGTGCCCCTCCTGCTGCTGCTGTGGTGGCGGCGCGAAGGCGGGCCGTTCGAGCCCTACGCCCTGTCGGTGGACCGGGCGCTGCGGATCACGCTGCACGAGCGCGCCACCGGGCGCCGGCGCAGCCGCCCGGCGCGGCGCGACCTGAGCGACGTGGGCGCGCTGTTCCGGATGCCCGGGCTGCGCGGCATCGTGCTGGAGCGGTATCAGCCCGACATCGCGCCCGAGGACGAGGTCGTGCTGGACAACAGCGACACCAATAGCATCCGCGACTACGCGGCCCAGCGGGGACGGCGGGCACTGCGGCTCCAGGCCCAGCCCGAGCGGCTGCGGCTGCACAAGGACACCCAGCCGGAGGGCACCTTCCTGGAACTTCAGGAAACGCTGGCGCTGGGGCAGCTGTACGTATTCACGCCCTACGAACCGCCGCGCGCGCGGGTCCGCCCGGCCGCGCCGCCGCCCGAGCCGCCCATCGAGGTCATCGTGACGCTGCTGCGCGGGGTCGCCATGCAGGACCTCGAACTGCCGCTGGAGGACGTGGACCTCGCCGACGTGTTCGCCGAGGAGGGCCTGCGCGGGCTGGTCGTGCGCCGCGAGCCGGGGCTGCTGCGGCTGCGCGCCCTGGCTGCGGGCATGCGGCTGAGGCACATCAGCCGCGAGTTCGGGCCGGGAGACGCGCTGCCGCTGGCAGTCATGCTCGACCTCGCCGCGCCCGGCGGCACCTTCCAGCTGCGGGTGCGCGACAAGGCCTCCATGAGCCGGATGCGGCGCTAGGGCGGAGCGGACCGGTCTGTCCGCAGGCAGGAACGAGCAGAGTACAGCGGTCCCGGAAAGGATCGGCTCGCCTGTACTCCCCCGCCCTCGCCCTGCCCCGTTCCCGGATGACCTGTACGGCAGATCTGGCGGGAGGGAAAGGGCCCGTTCGATCACCGCTCGAACACGTCGCACCGGAGGTTTTCGACACTGCCCGTATACACGCCGCCGAGGGCGAAGGGCAGGATCACGGCGCAGAGGCGGCCCTGGCGACGGCGTACGGCGCCGGGCTGTTCGGCGTCCTGCAAGCCGGGTCATGAGGCGGGGTGAGCCCGTCCCCTCCCGGACGTAATGAACACCCTCCAGTACGTGACACGGGCGAGGCGATTCCCGAGGCGGGAGCCAGCCGGTGGTCATATGCGAGTGGCCTCCGGGACGTGAAGGGCTCCCGTCGGGGACGTGATGGGGTGACGCGCGACCGGGAACCATGGGTTCACGGCGGACGACATGTTCGTGCCCGCCGAGCGGACCCCGCCCTTCGAAAACGGCTCCCGGGATTCCCGTTCCCTCCAGGTCCTCCCTTTTCAGGCGCTGCTGTGGCTGGGTGTGCGCCCATTTCGCTGGGCATCGCGCGCAGCCCTGGACACTCGTAAGGACGAGGTCGCCGTCGGGAGTGGCCGCCCGGGCGCGTCCGCCTCCGAGCGGTCTATGGCGGTGCAGGCCTGCGAGAACGCCGCCATAGACCCCGGAGCAGACGTGATCCGTACTCTTTTCCGGATGACCCGTGAGAGGACCTGACCGCCAATCCATCTTCCCAGGCCCTCGAAGGCTCAGATCTCCCGCACTGCGCCGCGCGCCGCACTGGTGGTCATGCTCGCGTAGGCGCGCAGCGCGGCGGTCACCTTCCGGGGGCGGGGCTCGGCAGGATGCCAGCCCGCTTGGTCCTGTCTCTCCCGGCGCGCGGCGAGTTCGGCGTCGCTCACCGCGAGATGGATGCGGCGCTCCGGGATATCGATCTCGATGCGGTCACCCGTCTCGACCAGTCCGATGGTGCCGCCCTCCGCGGCTTCGGGCGACACGTGCCCGATAGAGAGCCCGGAGGAGCCCCCCGAAAACCGCCCGTCGGTGACCAGGGCGCAGGCCTTGCCCAGTCCCTTGGACTTCAGGTAGCTCGTGGGATACAGCATCTCCTGCATGCCGGGGCCGCCGCGTGGACCCTCGTAGCGGATCAGGACGACCTCGCCGGCCTGCACGCCGCCCTCCAGGATGGCGTCCACGGCGGCGTCCTGCGATTCGAAGACGCGGGCGGTCCCCGTAAATTTCAGAATGCTCTCGTCCACGCCCGCCGTCTTGACGATGCAGCCGTCCTCCGCGAGGTTGCCGTACAGCACGGCCAACCCGCCGTCCTGCGAGAACGCGTGCTCGGCGCTGCGGATGACGCCCGCCTCCCGGTCGGTATCCAGGGCGGTGTAGCGCCTCGCCTGCGAGAAGGCGAGCTGCGTGGGGATCCCGCCGGGCGCAGCCCGGTAGAAGGTCCGGGTCGCCTCGTCAGACGTGCGCGACACGTCCCAGCGCTCGAGCGCCTCTACCAGGCTGGCCGCATGGACACTGTGCACGTCGCGGTTGAGCAGGTCGGCCCGCTCCAGCTGGCCCAGGATCGCCATGATGCCCCCGGCGCGGTGCACGTCCTCCATGTGCACGTCGTTCTTGGCCGGTGCCACCTTGCACAGCACGGGGACGCGGCGCGACAGCCGGTCGATGTCGGCCATGGTGAACTCCACGCCCGCTTCATGGGCGGCCGCCAGCAGATGCAGCACCGTATTGGTCGAGCCGCCCATGGCGATGTCCAGCGTCATCGCGTTCTCGAAGGCCGCGAAGGTGGCGACGTTGCGCGGCAGCACGGCCTCCTCGTCGCCTTCGTAGTAGCGCTTGGCGAGGTCCACGATCAGGTGCCCGGCCCGCTTGAACAGGGCCTGCCGGTCGGCGTGTGTCGCCAGCACCGAGCCGTTGCCCGGCAGCGAGAGACCCAGCGCCTCGGTCAGGCAGTTCATGGAGTTGGCCGTGAACATCCCCGAGCACGACCCGCAGGTGGGGCAGGCCGAACGCTCGACCAGGGCCACGTCCTCGTCGCTGACCGCGTCGTCGGCCGACATGACCATCGCGTCCACGAGGTCCAGCGAGTGCAGGGTGTCCTTGAGCAGGACCTTGCCCGCCTCCATCGGCCCGCCCGAGACGAACACGGCCGGAATGTTCAGGCGCAGGGCCGCCATCAGCATGCCCGGCGTGATCTTGTCGCAGTTGGAGATGCACACCATCGCGTCGGCGCAGTGGGCGTTGACCATGTACTCCACGCTGTCGGCGATCAGTTCGCGGCTGGGCAGGGAGTAGAGCATGCCGTCGTGGCCCATGGCGATGCCGTCGTCCACGGCGATGGTGTTGAATTCCTTCGCCACGCCGCCCGCCGCCTCGATCTCGCGGGCCACCAGTTGCCCGAGATCCTTGAGGTGGACATGGCCGGGCACGAACTGCGTGAAGGAGTTGACCACGGCGATGATCGGCTTCTGGAAGTCTGCTTCTCCCATCCCGGTCGCGCGCCACAGGGCGCGGGCACCGGCCATATTGCGGCCTTCGGTGGTGGTTCTGGAACGGTAGGTCGGCATCAGGGCCTGATTGTGCGCTGTGGCAGGGGCGCAGATCGGCAGACATAGACACAAGGCGAATGTTCGGCCCGGCCGATGTCCCCATTGTGGGAGGGTGGTCCGCCGGAGGTCACCACGAGTCGGCAGAGAAGGGTCAAAGTTCCACTAACGCCCCCAGCCCACGAAGGCCGCGTCGTCCAGAGACAGGCGGCCCAGCTTGCGCCACTCGCCCCGGATGGCCTCACGCATGAGCGGCATGGTCAGGGGCGTACCCTGCGCGGCGGCCATGAAGGCGGCGTTCAGCGCCACCGAGCGGATGTTGCCCCCTGCGAGCTTGATCTGCGCGAGCTGCGCGTAATCCAGCGCCGCCGTATCCACCTGTTCGGGAAAGGCCCGCTGCCAGATGCGGGCGCGCTCGGCGGCCTCGGGCGCGCGGAAGTTGAGCGTGAAGCGGATGCGGCGCATGAAGGCCTGATCCATGCTGCTCTCCAGGTTGGTGGTCAGGATCGCCAGGCCCCGGTAACTTTCCATGCGTTGTAGGAGGTAGTTGACCTGCGTGTTGGCGAAGCGGTCGTTGCTGCTCTGCACGTCGCCGCGCTTGCCGAACAGCGAGTCGGCCTCGTCGAACAGCAGGATCACGCCGCCCTCGTCGGCCGCGTCGAAGATCTGGCGCAGGTTCTTCTCGGTCTCGCCGATGTACTTGCTGACCATGCTGGACACGTCCACGCGGTACAGGTCGAGCTTCAGGGCGTGCGCGACCACCTCGGCCCCCAGCGTCTTGCCCGTACCCGAGGGGCCGCTGAACAGCGCGCTGATGCCCAGCCCGCGCGAGCGCCCCATGCCCCAGTCCTCATACACGCGGGCGCGGTGGCGCACATGCTCGACGATCTGAGAGAGCACCGCCTTGTCCTCGGGCGGCAGCACGAGGTCGTCCCAGCCGGGTTCGCCGGTCAGGCGCTCGGCCAGCTTGCCCAGGCGCTGACGCCCGGCGACCCGGCAGGCCTGCCAGGCGCGCTCCAGCTTCTCGTCGTCGCTGCGGGCCGCCTGACCCGACACGGCGTCACCCAGGGCCGCCGCCTCCGCCCGCCCGGCGATGGCGCGGGCATTGAGGCTGAACTGGTCGGTCAGCTCGGCCAGGCGGGGCAGGTCGGCGCGGCGCAGGCCCAGCTGCGCGGCCCACACCTCGCGCTGCTCGGCGCGCGTGAGATGAGGCACTTCCAGTTCCAGGGCGGGCCGTCCGGACCCCAGGTCCAGTGGCTCCTGGGCCAGCACCACCAGCGGTCCGCGCAGGTGCGAGGCCACGCTGGCGACCAGCCGCTCCAGCCGGGGTACAGGCCAAGCCTCCTCGCCCGCCTCCAGCCGGTTCAGGTGCGCTTCGAGCACGAAGGCCGAGGGATACAGCGCGGCCTGCCGCTCCCACAGCGTCAGGTCGCGGGCCAGCGCCTCACCGGCCGCCACGAACTCGTTCAGGGTCAGGCGCGTGACCGGGCGCTCCAGGGTCGCCAGCCCCGCCAGCGCGAGGTCGAGCTGCGTGTCCAGATCCCCGCCGTGAAGCTGCGCGGCGGCCTGCGGTCCGGTGGCGAGGTGCCGCGTCAGGGCGGCCGTCAGCCCGGCCGGATCGCCCGCTCCGGCCGGGTCGGGAAGCGGCTGCACGTAAGGCGCGAGTTCCGTCGGCACCTCGTCCGAGCCGTACAGGTAGGCCAGCACGGCCGGATCGAGCCGCAGCACCTGCAAGCTGAGGCTGCCCTGCGGCTCGCCCGCCACCGGCAGCAGCAACCGCGACGTGAACAGGGCGCTGCGCTCGCCCATCACCCCGGCGTCGTCGCCGAACAGGCTCAGCGCGAGGTGGCGGGTCACGCCCCCCAGCGGCGGGGGCTGGTCGTCGTAGTGCAGCTGCACGAACTGCCGCAGCCGCAACGGGTGAACCTCGCCGGCCAGCGCCAGCATCAGCAGCCCGCCCTCGACACCCGAGAGCCCGAGCGTGCCGGCCAGCTGCGAGAACCGCGAGTGGCCGTCGTCCAGCGGGTTGACGAGCGGCCCGTCGGCCTGCCCGCTGAGGTGCAGCTCGATGGCCTGGATGAAGTTCAGCACGGCCTCCGTGGTCGAGGGAGCCGTCCAGGTCGGCTCGGCCACCGGCCGCCGGGGCGGCGCGCGACCNTGCGGCGGCCCGCCGTCATGCGCCGCCCCGGCCGTGCGGGCGCTCAGCGGTCACGGCGGACCTCGGTGGCGAGGCGGCGCTTGAGGACCGCGTACACCTGCTCGGCCAGCCGGTCGAGGTCGGGCGCGCGGGTCTGCCGCCGTGAGGAGCCGGTATCGGGTCCACGCGGCGCGGGGTCTGGGCCACCGACCGGCGCTGGGGCAGCGGCCGGCGCGGCCGGAGAGCGGGACGTGCTCGCGGCGCGCACGACACTCCCGGGGCCGGCGGCCGGCGCAGCGGCCGGACTGCCGGCCGGCACGCTGGAACGCGCGACAGGCGCGGGCCGAGGGGGACCACTGCGGGCCGGGGTGGCCGGCGCGTCGTCCCAGAAGGGCAGGGGTTCCCAGGGCGCCGGCAGGTCACCCCAGGGCGTGGGTGCGGCAGGTGCGCGCGCCGGGCTCTGCACGCCCTGCGCGGCCTGCCCCGGCTGTCCCGCAGCCTGCCCGGCCGACTGCGCCCCCACCCTCGCCTCGACCTGCTCGGCCAGCGTCTCCTCGTCGGCAGGGCTGCCCCCCGGCGCGGTGGGCAGGGGCTGGGCCGGGGCGACCGGTCCGGCAGACGGGGCCGCACGCAGCACCGCCGGCACGAAGGAAGGGTCGCGGTCCCGCAGGATGTGGGTCAGTTCGTGGGCCAGCAGACCCAGACCCCGGGGCGAGGCGAGGTCCTGCCCGGGGCTGAGGAGCACGGCGTCGCCCACCGCCAGCGCGTCGGCCGCCGCCTGCGCCGTCGCCGCCGCCGCGTGGGCGTCCCGGATGAGGCGTACATGGCCCACGTCCGCGCCCAGCGCACGACTCAGGACCGCCTGCGCGCCCAGCGGCAGCGGCTCGCGCGCCTCGGGACGGGCGAGTGCGCGCCCGGTCGCCTGAGCGGCCGCCTCGCCCACGCCGGTCAGGGGACGGGGCTGCGCCGACTGTTCCGTCGGCCACACCGGGGCCGAGAGGGGGGCCGGGGCCGGTCCCTGGGGAGCCGGGGCACTGCTCCCCGGTTGACCGGCGGGTGGACCTGCCACAACCTGTTCGGCCTGAAGCGCGGGCGACGGCGCCATAGAGGCGGCCGGGACGGGAAGACGCCCTGCGAGGGACTGGACCGGGGCGGCCTGGGCCACCAGGCGCTGGGCCGGGGCGGAGGAGTCGGGCACCGGGGGAGGCGGACTGGCCTGCGCTTCGGTCACCACAGGAGCAGCCCGTCGGGCTGGGATAGAGAGCGGCCGTGTGGCCTGTGGTTCAGGGACCGGGAGCAGCGGGACGCCCGGCTCCGAAGGCGACAGAGGCGGCCAGACGGGCAGAGCAGCGGCCAGCGGTACCGGTGCAGGCACACCCGGGCTGGGCGGGAAGATCAACTCCCCGGAAGATTGAACCGGCATGGCCGGAACTGGTCCCCCGGCCCGACCCGGCGCTGTCGGCACGGCACCTTCCGGCCAGGTATCCGGAGAAGTCGGCAGTATCGAGCGCGGGCTGGGAGCCGGCACCGGACCGGCCCCCGGCGGGGCCGATGGCGGCTCGCCGGGCCCGGCCGTATTCACCCCCGGCGCGCTCCCGATGACGGGCGTCGGGCCCGGCGACGCGGCTTCCTCGGCTGGCCGGAGCACAGGCCCTGGCGTCTCGATGGGAGACGGCACGGCGACAGGAAAAGGCGTGGCTGAGCCGAGTGGACGGGGCACAGGGGGCAGGTCCGCTGGCCCGGACGAATCCGCGGGTACATCGGCACGCACTGACGCCGATTCGGGCCCCCGTTCCCCGCCAGAATCCGCTCGGGACGGGACTCTTTCCGGCTCGGCCCCGGTGGGGGAAAGCGGCGCGGCAGGACTCTGGTCAGCCTCAGCCACGGTCATCCCTCGGGGCTGGGGCAGGCTTTCCGGACGGTCAAGCCGTACCGACATCTCAGGTGCTTCCACCTGGAGAGAAGGCCCTGGCTCGCCCGGACGTCTCTCGGACCTGCTGGAGACAGGCGCGGAGACCGGCGACATAGGGGCAGGCTGCGCCGAAGCGGGCTGGGCACCCTTCTCGTCTGCCACGTCTTTCGGAATGGCCGGCGAGACCGCCTCAGTCGGGCTTCCCGCACGCTGTACCCGGGCCGTATCCGGGAGCAGTCGAGGTTCTCTGTGCGGAGCATCCTGTGCTTCCACCTCGACTGGCATCCCTGTGCTCGGGGCGACAGGCAAAGCCTCTTCGGCAGGGGGAACCGCAGCGCTCTGCCCGGAAACCCGCTCACCCGATTCTCGCGACAGGGAGGTTACGGAAACCTGCGGCGGAGCAGCTTCCGGAAGTGGGAACACCGGAGTGGCGGGCTGAGGCGCGGGAGCCGCCAGCGGCGCGGGCAACTGTTCAGGACCGGCGACGTTTCCCGCGCCGCCGCTCTCTTTTGGGGAGGCGACCTGGGGACGGGGAGCCTCCGCCGGAAGGGCAGGACGGCCGATCTGCGGGCTTCTCCCGTCCTGGGGAGGCACGGCCGGAGAGGCGTCAGCCGACGCCGCTAAAGACTCTCCGTCTGGTTCGGGGCGCAGCGGCGCAGACGGTCCCGCTTCAGGCAGACCGGCCGGTGACAGGCGACCGGCGGCCTCTGGCCCTCCCACTACCGAAGGCGACGCCTCCGGCCCGCTCACCGTATCGGGAGGCTGATCGGATGGTGGCCGCGCCCCGTCTTCCGAGGCGTCTCCGGTGGCCACACCTGGGGGGCGGTCGGGCTTCTGCCAGGTCAGCAGTTCGGCCAGCGACAGTGGCCTCGCCTCGCTCGTTCCCTCGTTCTCCCGCTCGATCATCCGGTTCAGCCGCGCCAGATAGCTCTGCGCCTGCTCCGGGCTGTGCACCGGCGCTTCCGGTTCCGGTTCCGCCGCCTTCGCCGCCTGGATCGGCACCGGCCGTGGGCGGCGCGGCAGGCTCAGCTGCGCGCCGCCCTCGGACATGGGCAGATGGTCGCGGACCTGACGGCGCGTCGTCTCGTCCTGCGCGGGCGACACGAAATCCACTGGAGGCGGCTCCAGGAGCGCCGGGGCCTCCGGGGCCGTTTCTGGGATGGCTGCCGGAGTCTCCGGCTGTGCCCGCGACTCCGTCTGGGACGGGCGCGGCGTCTGGGGGGGCATCTGGACGGGTTCGGCCGATCTGACTGGCGCCGTGGGCACGGTGCGCCCCTCCGCAACCGCCTCTCCCTCTGGAGCCCGCTCGACAGGTCGAGTTTCTCCAGACGTGGCCTGGACAGGCGCAGCCCCCTGCTCGACAGGCACAGAGTCTTCGGCCACCGGGGCCGTCTGATCCGGCACTCGCTGTTCCCGTGACGGCTGCTCCGGCACCGCCACCGGGCTTTGCGCGGCGGTTGTCTCGTCGTCGGCCACACCTGGGGGGCGGTCGGGCTTCTGCCAGGTCAGCAGTTCGGCCAGCGACAGTGGCCTCGCCTCGCTCGTTCCCTCGTTCTCCCGCTCGATCATCCGGTTCAGCCGCGCCAGATAGCTCTGCGCCTGCTCCGGGCTGTGCACCGGCGCTTCCGGTTCCGGTTCCGCCGCCTTCGCCGCCTGGATCGGCACCGGCCGTGGGCGGCGCGGCAGGCTCAGCTGCGCGCCGCCCTCGGACATGGGCAGATGGTCGCGGACCTGACGGCGCGTCGTCTCGTCCTGCGCGGGCGACACGAAATCCGCTGGAGGCGGCTCCAGGAGCGCCGGGGCCTCCGGAGCTTCTTGAGTCTCCGAAGAGGCCGCTGAAGCGGCCGGTGGCGTGACGACTTCGGTCAGTGCCGCGACCCCGGGCCATGTGGTCGCCGCTATGGTCGCCGCTTCCGGAACGGCACTGGCGCCGACGACCACCTCCGGCGCGGCCGGGGAAACGACAGGCTCGGCCTGCACGGGTGGGCCTTCTACCGGCCGGTTCTGCACCGCCGGCAGGGGAGCGGTGGGCATCGCCGGAACAGCGGCAGCGGAGGGGGGCGCTGGAATGGGCCGATCAGGCTGCCTGTCGGGCACAGGGCTGGGCGTCCCGGACGGCTGCTCGGCCGCGCTGCCGTAGGCCAGCAGACTGCGGAAATCGAGCTGCCCTGTCGCCGGATTGAAGGTCGCCGGGCCGGAACTGGCCAGGTCGGCACCCGCCTCCTGCACACGCGGCGCCGACCCCGGCCCGGCCACGGGAGCCTCGGGCGGCGCGGTCCAGACTTCTCCAGCCGCGTCCAACAGCCGGTTGACCTCGGCAGGCGAGAGCCCGGTTCCTCCACCCAGCTCCTCCGGGGCCGTCCAGACCCCTTCCTGGGCCGGGAGGGCCGGGCCGGGTTCGAATCCATCTTCTGCCCTGACAGCGTTGGTCAGTCCCGGAATGACGGGGGCCTGCTCCAGAGCAGGTACGCCGGGCCAGGGAATCGGTAACTCGGCGGTCGGCAGTTCGGCCTGCCCTGGCTTCAGGCGGGCCTGGACCCGGCGGGGGGCGGCAACTGGGGCAGCGGCGACTCCCCATGCAGGCGAGGGCACGGGCACGGGCACCGCAGGCAGAGCGGCACCGGGCACCGTCCGCCGCCCCTGTTCCCCAAAGCCTGACGGCACCGGCGCGGCGGGCCGCTGGGTGCCGAACAGCACCGTGAAATGCTCGCGGTAGTGCCGCAGCAGTTCGGCGCGGCTCTGCATCGTCGGTGACCTCATGCGTTTCCTCCCCAGGGGCCGGTGCCCCGACATGCCGGGCTTATTCCACGGCCAGAATGCCCACGTGGGCCAGTTCTATGGTCTCGATGGCGACGGCGTCGGTGCCGGCGGCCAGTTGCGGCCCCGTCCACTTGCAGGGAAAGGCGTTGAGCAGTTCCCAGGTCACGACCGGCTGCGCGTCCTGCGTGGCGTAGAGCGTGATGGTCACCGAGCGCAGGTCCATCACGCCGCGCGCGACCCGCTGGTACCACTTGAACAGCTCGTTGTCGCGCGCCACCCCGCGCTTGAGGGTCACGTTGCCCGCCTTGGTGATGCCCGGCAGGCGGTACACGTACCCGTTGTTGCCGCCCTCCTGGTACTCGAACAGCTCGGTTTCCATCTGGAGACCGCTGACTTCCGAGAACACGGCCTTGGGCATGTTGTCCACGGTGACGTAGTACCGGCTCGACGCGTTGGCGACCGGCTTGACGTAGCTGGAGGTCCGGCCTGGGCCGCCGGCTTTATTTCCGAAACTCATCGTTTCACCTCCGGCCCGCGCGGCGCAGCTGCAACTGGAGGTCCTCGCGCATCAGGCGGTAGACCCGGTCGGCGAGCTGCTCGATATCGATGGACGTGGCCCGGACCGACGACGCGACCACCCGGCCGCCCGTGGGCTGGGCTCCGGGTCCGGACGCTGAAGAAGAGGTTTCGGCCATATGGAGTTCTCCTTGCCAGGACCTGCCGCCCGGCCGCTCCCGCTGACGCTCCTGCGCTCAGGCCCCCGACAGGTCGAGCAGGAGGTCGGTGCCGCAGTGCGGGCAGGTCGTCTCGACGGTGCCGCCGGAAGGTGTGGCGGCCGGCGGCGCTGCGGGAACCGTCGGCGGGGACAGAGGCGCGGCGGCCGGCGACAGACTCAGGGCCGTGTTCAGTTCGAGGTACAGTCCCTGGAGGTACGCGAAATCGGCGGTGTACAGCCCGGCGATCACCTCGGGCGGCACCGGCGAGAAGTCGCCCAGGCGCACCACCACCCGGCTGAGCAGCAGCAGGCCCAGATACGCCTCGTTGTCGCGTACGCGGGGGTCGCCCAGCGGCTCGATCTCGTCGAAGGCCGTCGCCAGGCGCATCAGGCCCCGGCGGTGCGTCCGCCCGGCCGCGTCGGCGTAGCCCAGGGGCAGGGCGAATTCGTGCAGCGCCGCCGGGGCGGCTGTCAGGGAACCGTAGGTCATCGTGCCCTCCGCGCGCCGGGAGCCGGGGCTTCAGCGTAAGGGGGCGGGCACGCGGCCCTGCTGCGCCGCGACCCGCCCCTGCCCCGCCCTGCGCGCCGCTTTACTGAACGCGCTTGTACCCTTCGTGGGTGATGGTCAGTTCCTCGATGGCGACCTCGTTGGTCTTGGCATCGTAGGTGGGGCCGTTGAGCTTCTGGGGCCAGGCGCGCTCGAAGTTCCAGCGGGCGATGGCCTCGCCGCGCTGGTTGTACAGCGTGATGGTGCCGCTGCGGCGCGCGCCCTCGATGTCGCCGTCCTCGACCTGTTTGCGCCACTGCCACATGTCCATGCTGTCGGTGATCCCGCGCTTGAGGACGATGTCGGTGTACTTCATGGTGCCCGGCTCGCGGATCAGGATCGGCTTGCCGCGCGCGTCGGTGGCGCGGTACTCGACGACCTGGCTCTCGCTGCCCAGGCCGTTGCACTCGCGGAACGCGCCGACCACGCCGTTCTGGAAGTCGACCGCGAAGTAGGCGGCCACCAAGGGGTCTTTGTGTACGGGCTGGGTCATGTCCTTGCCTCCTGTGGTCCGGCCCCGGAATCAGGGATGCGCGGGGGCCGGGGAATGAGGGCGGAAAAAAGGGTGAGGGCCTTTTCGCCGTGGCCGGAAAGACCGGCGGGCGCGCGGCGCGGCGTCTGCCGCGCGGCGCTTACTGGCCGGTGCCGGCGTACTGACCGAAGCGCAGCACCACGAATTCGGCGGGCTTGACCGGCGCGATTCCGATTTCGACCATGACCATTCCTAAGTCACGGACCTCGGGCGGATTGAGTTCGGCGTCACACTTGACGTAGAAGGCCTCGCCCGCCGTCTTGCCGAACAGCGCGCCGCTGCGCCATACGATGGTCAGGAAGGCCGTGATGTCGCGGCGCAGCTTCGACCACAGGTCGTCGTCGTTGGGCTCGAAGACGGCCCACTGGGTCCCGCGCTCGATGCTCTTCTCGACGAAATTGAAGATGCGGCGCACCGAGATGTACCGGAAACGGGCGTCGCTGCTCAGGGTACGCGCGCCCCAGATGCGCAGGCCCATGCCGGGGAAGGTGCGGATGCAGTTCACGCCGATGGGGTTCAGGAGGTCCTGCTCGCTCTTGGTGATCTGCATGGCCGGGTCGAGGGCGCCGCGGATGACCTCGTTGGCGGGGGCCTTGTGAACCCCGCGCTCGACGTCGCTGCGGGCATAGATACCGGCCATGTGACCGCTGGGCGGCACGAGGATCGGCCGGCCCTCGGGACCGTTGATCTTGATCCACGGGTAGTACAGCGCGGCGTACGAGGAATCGAAGTTCGACTCGTGCTCGCGCCAGCGCTTGACCTGCTGCGGATTCAGGTCGGGCAACGGGTCGATGAGGGCCACGCGGTTGCGGTTGCGCTCGCAGTGGTCGATCATGGCGCGCTGCACGGCCTTGACGCCGTCCTCGTCAATCAGGCCGTTCTGGTAGGCGCTCATCAGGTCGGGGGCGCACAGCATGGACACGTCCTCGGCGACCTCCATCCCCTCAATCCCCGAGCGGTCGTGCACGCTGCCCACGAAGTGGTTGCTCTGGAGGACGATGCTCGTGTCGGTCGGCGCGAAGGCCGAGTGGATGGTGAAGCCGCCGAATTCCGGCACGCGCTCGGCCAGGGCGCCGGCCGTGCTCTGCTCCAGGATCTCGATGATCTGGCTGTGCTGGTTGACCACCTCGACGACGTTGCGCGGGTGCTTCTTGGCCATCGAGACGTTCTCGAAGGTCTCTTCCTTGTCGTCGAGCCGCACGCGCAGGGTGAACACGCCGTCGGCGGGCGTGGGGTCCTGCTCGGTGGGCACGGCAGGCTGCACCTCGACGTTCACGTCGCTCACGGGCTGGCCCTTGACGCCCACCGTCAGTGCGGGCAGCGCCTTGGAAGCCCGCGACGACAGTTGCAGCGTCTTGGGCATGTCCACCGTCTTGCCGGTGTCCTTGGCGCGGTTGGGCGGCACGATGCGGGTCACGTAACAGCGCGTGCCCCCGTTGTTGAAGTAGCCGTAGACCGAGTGCGACATGTAGGTGCCCGGCATGTGCGGGTTGACCGTGCCGTCGGCCTCACGCGAGCCGAAGGTCTCGAGGTACTGCGACCAGTTGGCGATGAAGATGGGCGTGTTGGCCGGACCGCTCGGCGCGAAGCCGATGAAGGCGGCCGTGGTCGTACTGATGCCCTCGATGGGTCGGGGACCCGAGGACATCTCCTCGATGTATACGCCTGGCGACAGATATTCGGGCATGGGTGTTCCACCTTTTTGAGGGGAGGCTTGCCGGAGGTCCGGGGGCAGCGCGGACGCAGGAGGGCTGCGCGCGGAAGAGGGAGACTGACGCGGGAAAGTATACCGCCGCCCTCCGCCGGGGAGCCGCAAAGTTGCGCAGCCCGTATCTGACTGCCGCCTTACAAATGATTTGTGCCGTCCTGGACATGTCCAATACCTATCTAGACAACGTGGTGGAAATCGGGTCAGTCGGTTTGCCGCGCCGCGCTGGCGAAGAGGGCGCTATGGTGGACACACAGCGGGACCGCAGGCCAGACGAGACACGACCCCCGGCGCACCGGCGCGGGAAAGGAGCGACAGGCATGAGACGACTTTCGGCAGACGCGCGCGCGCGCCGTCCCGTCCCCCGCAGGCCGGCGCGGCCATGAGCGACCACCTCGGCACCGGCTGGGCCTTTCCGGTCGCCACCGACCCGCGCGGACGCATCGGCATGGTGAGCGGCGTGCGCGCGGTCGAGCAGGCGATGCTGATGATCCTGATGACCCCCAAGGGCCAGCGCGTGATGCGGCCCGAATACGGCTGTCAGCTGCATGAGCTGGTCTTCGCGCCCAACGACGCGAGTACGCTGGGCCTCGCCTCCTACTACGTCCACGAGGCGCTGAGCACCTGGGAGCCGCGCATCGAACTCGAGGAAGTGGACGCCGACGTGGACCCCGACTATCCCGAGCGCATCGTGATCCGGGTCAACTACCGCCTCGTGGACGAGCCCAACAGCCGCTCGCTGGTTTTTCCCTTCTACCGCATGCCGACCGAAACCCTGCCCTGAGCGGCAGGTCCCCGCCTTTTCGGCCCGGCCGGCCCTTTTCCGAGGTCAAGCGTGCCCCTACCCACCGCCAACCTGGACGACCGCCGCTTCGACGACATCGTCGCGCAGGCCCGTCAGCTCATTCCGCAGTACTGCCCCGAGTGGACCGACCACAACACCTCGGACCCCGGCATGGCGCTCATCGAGATCTTCGCCTGGATGACCGACCTGCTCCTCGTGCGGGTCAACCAGGTGCCGGACAAGATGTACGTCAAGTTCCTGGAACTCATCGGCGTGCAGCTCGAACCGCCGCGCGCGGCCGTGGCGCCCGTGACCTTCTACCTGACGGCCGCGCCGTCGAGTCCGCTGACCATCAACGCCGGGTCGGAGGTCGCCACGGTGCGCACCGAGGTCACCGAGGCGACCGTGTTCTCGACCGAGGCCGACCTGACGGTGAACCCGGCCGAGCTGCTCGCGGCCTACAGCGGCAACGCGCTGGGCGAGAACACCTTCGTGCAGCACGACCTGGAGCGCCTGGGCGTGCTGGGCCACAAGGTACCGATCTTCTCGCCCGAGCCGGTGCCGGGCGACGCCTTTTATCTGTGTTTCGCCACGGACCTGAGCAGCCACGTCGTCTCGCTGATGATGGTCTGCGAGGTCGCGGGGGGCGCGGGCGTGAACCCCAAGGAGCCGCCCTTCGTGTGGGAGGTCTGGCAGGGGCCGCTGAACCGCTGGGTGACCTGCACGGTCGAGTTCGACGGCACGCTGGCCTTCAACAGCAGTGGCGAGACGGTCCTGCGCCTGCCGGGCATGGTCGCCGAGGAATTCTTCGCTCAGCAGGGCTACTGGCTGCGCTGCCGGATCACCAGCGAGCAGAACTACGCGGGCTACCGCGTCTCGCCCGACCTGGAATCGCTGGCGGTCGAGTCGCGCGGGGGCACGGTCACGGCGCGGCACGCGGTCGTCGTGCGCGGCGAGGTGCTGGGCCGCAGCGACGGCACGCCGGGGCAGCGTTTCGCGCTGGTGAACACGCCGGTGCTGCATATGGACAGCGCCGAGGACGTGATCGTCAGCGAGCTGGGCGGCGAGACCCCCGAGGTCTGGACGCTGGTGCCCGACTTCGCCGACTCGGGTCCCGAGGACCGGCACTACCGGCTGGACCATGTGACGGGCGAGATCACCTTCGGGCCGGCGCTGCTGCAACCCGACGGCACGGTGTACCGCTTCGGGGCGGTGCCGCCGGTCGGGGCGTCGCTGCGCTCGCGGCGCTACCTGTATGGCGGCGGCGTGCAGGGCAACGTCCCCGCCCGCGCCCTGAGCGTCCTGAAGGCCAGCATTCCCTACGTGGCGCGGGTCATCAACCACGCCCCGGCGGTCGGCGGGCGCAACGCCCAGACCCTGGAAGACGCCATGATGCGCGTGCCCCAGCAGCTGCGGACCCGCAGCCGCGCCGTGACCGCCGACGATTTCGAGTATCTGGCGACCCAGGTGCCGGGCGTGGCCCGCGCGAGCTGCATCACGCCGAACGCGGCGCTCGAAGCCGGCGAGACCTCCTTTCCGGGCCAGATCCGCACGCTGGACGTGCAGCCGGGGCAGGTCTCGGTGGTCATCCTGCCGCGCGGCGAGGTCACGGCGGGCCGCATCGCGCCCGAGCGGCTGGGCCTGTCGGCCGAACTGCGCGCCAGCGTCCAGAACTATCTCGACGAGCGCCGCATGGTCGGCACGGTGCTGGAGGTGCGCAGCCCGCAGTACTTCTGGGTGAGCGTCTCGGCGCTGCTGCGCGTGCCGCCCGGCACCTCCCCGCGCGTGCGCGCCGACGTGCAGCGCGCCGCCGAGGCCGCCCTGTACGCCTACCTCAACCCCTACGTGGGCGGCCCCGAGCGCCGGGGCTGGCCCTTCCGGCGGGCGCTGTACCTGGCCGAGCTGTACGCCCTGCTGCGCACCGTGCCGGGGGCCGACTTCGTCGAGGACGTGCAGGTGTTCCTGAGCGACCCCGCCCACCCCGACGCGCGCGAACCGGCCGGGGCGCAGGTGCTGCTGCCGCCGCAGGGCCTGATCGTGTCGGACGTGCATACGGTGCGGGTCGAATGAGCAGGAGGCGCGGGCCATGAGTGGCCGCCTGTTCGTGCAGTACCAGGGAGAGACCGTCCGGGTGCTGAACCTGGAGATGTCGCTGCTGTCGGTGGGCCGCACGCCCGACAACGGGCTGGCGCTGCGCGACCCCTCGGTCGCCATCCGGCACGCCGAGGTGCGGCTGCTCTCGGGGCAGTTCGTGATCACCGACCTGGGCAACGGCGAGACGTACATGGCCGGGCGGCGGCTGATGCCCTTCCAGCCGCAGGTGCTCGCGGAAGGTACCCTCATCCAGATCGGT
Source organism: Deinococcus gobiensis I-0 (assembly GCF_000252445.1). Taxonomy (GTDB): domain Bacteria; phylum Deinococcota; class Deinococci; order Deinococcales; family Deinococcaceae; genus Deinococcus; species Deinococcus gobiensis. The sequence goes on from NC_017790.1 coordinate 649,434, forward strand.
CCCTACGTGCTGGCCTACGCGCCCGGCGAGGACGCGCTGCCCGAACCGCCCGAGCCGGAGCCGCTGCCCGAGCTGACCTTCACGGCGCTGCCGCTCGCCCCGGCCCGGACGCCCTGGCCCGCGAAACCCGAGACCAAACCCGCGAGCGCGTACCTGGACTACCTGCCCGCACTGTTCACCGAGTCGGACTTCCTGGGCCGTTACCTCCTGATCTTCGAGACGCTGTGGGAGCCGCTGCAACGCCGCCAGGAGCATATCGAGATGTACTTCGCGCCCGGCACGGCCCCGGCCGAACTGCTGGACTGGCTCTCGTCGTGGCTGGGGCTGGCCCCCGACCCGCACTGGCCCGAGAGCCGCAAGCGGCTGTGGGTGCGCGAGGCCATGAGCCTGCTGCGCTGGCGCGGCACGCCCTACGGCCTGCGGCGCATCGTGGAACTGGGCTGCGGCGTCACGCCACAGATCGAGGAGGACCCCGCGCGCCCCTACCACGTGCGGGTGCTGCTGCCCGATCCCGAACCGGCGGGCCTGACCGACGTGACCCGTGACAGCGCCCGGCAGCTCGTCGCCCGGCACATGCCTGCGCATGTCGTGTACGAGATCGTGTTCGTGCCCGCTCCGGCCGCCGACTGAGGCGACACCGGGGACTGAGGCGGCACCGGGGACTGCCGGACAGGAACCGGGCGGGCCACTCCCCATCTCCCAGGTACATGAAGTGGGGTCGCCTCTGTGCGGCGCGGGCAGACCGCTTCTGGGAATACGCGAGTGCCGTGTGCCTTTTCAGCGGTCCAGAAGGCACCCCCCGGCCTGACCCTGCCCAGCAAGCCCCCTCATCCGTCCCCTCGCCCTGTCCGATCTCACCCTCCGGCCTGCCCTTGAATACCTGCCGCGAAGCGCTCATCCAGGTGAGCGGCACCAGCATCAACGTCGTACCGGCAGGCCACGGCTTCGGCGGCATAGTGATCTCCCGGATGGCTGGGGCAGTTCCGGGAAAGCTTGGCAGGCCGATCTGTCTCGCGGCCCTGAAATCCGGGAACGGCGAGCGCCAGGAGCACGCCACCAGCGCCGGCTTCCGGCAGACCGTGGGAAGGCGCGTCTCCTTCGCCGAGAGCGGGACGCTCGACACCTCGCATCTGCCCTTCGTCTCGCAGCCCGCCGTCCTGGCCCAGACCCATGAAAGGCCACAAATGCCCGCAGGCGGTCGCCCAGACTGTAGGAGTCCCCGCTGGGCCGCCCCCTCGCCCGACCCTATGATCGCCCCGTGATTCACGACACCCGCGTCTCGGCCCTGAACCGGCACTCCGAACACCCCGGCGGCGACCACGTCCTGCTGTGGGTCCAGGCCAGCGTGCGGGTGCGGGACAACCACGCCCTGGAATACGCCGTGCAGGCCGCCAACCGACTGAAGCTGCCGCTGGTGGCGGTCTTCGGCCTGACCCCCGGTTACCCCGAGGCGAACGCGCGGCACTATCTCTATCTTCTGGAGGGTCTGCGGAACCTGCGCGCAGGGCTGGAAAAGCGGGGCGTGCCGCTCCGCGTCGCCCTGGGCGACCCGGTGACGGAGGTAAAGAAGGCGGCGCGGGCGGCGGCCCTGGTCGTCACCGATCTGGGCTACATGCGCGTCCAGCGGCAATGGCGGGACGACCTGGCGGCGGCGCTGAAAGTGTCCCTGGTCGCGGTCGAGTCGGAGGCGGTCGTGCCTGTGCGGGTCGCCAGCCCCAAGCAGGAATACGCCGCGCGCACCATCCGCCCCAAGATCCACCGGCTGTGGCAGGACTATCTGGTGCCGCTGGACACCCATGACCTGGCCCACCGGGCAGACGACTGGGACCCCGGCGAGGCGGTGGATGACCCGGCGGCCCTCGCGGCGCGCCTGCCCATCGACCAGAGTGTCGGCGCGGGCCACGAGACGGGGGGCGAGGCGGCGGCCCTGGCGCGGCTGGAGGAGTTCATCGCCCACGACCTCGCGCACTACCACGAGCGGCGCAACGACCCCACCATCGACGGCAGCAGCCGCCTGAGCGCCTACCTGCACTACGGGCACCTCTCGCCGCTGACCGTCGCCCTGGCCGCGCTGGACCACCCGGGGCCCGGCACCGACGCCCTGCTCGAAGAACTGGTCGTGCGCCGCGAGCTGAGCTTCAACTTCTGCTGGTACAACCCGGACTACGACCGCTACGAGGGCGTGCCCGACTGGGCGCGCAAGACGCTGGAGGAGCACGAGGACGACCCCCGCCCGGCGCACTACACGCCCGAGCAGCTCGACCGGGGCGAGACGGAGGACCCCTACTGGAACGCCGCCCAGCGCCAGATGGTCCAGACCGGGCGGATGCACAACTACATGCGGATGTACTGGGGCAAGAAGCTGCTGGAATGGAGCGCTGGCCCCCGCGAGGCCCACGCGACCATGCTGGCCCTGAACAACCGCTACGAGCAGGACGGCCGCGACGCCAACAGTTTCGTCGGCGTGAGCTGGGTGCTGGGCCTGCACGACCGCCCCTGGGCGCGCCACCCCGTCTTCGGTACGGTGCGCAGCATGAGCGCCTCCGGGCTGCGGCGCAAATTCGACATGGAGGCGTACGTAAAGGCCTGGGTGAAGTGACCGGAGGTCCCCCCGCGCCCTGCCCGTTTTGCTCCCCGGGCCGCGCCGAAGTCGGCTAGACTGCTGGCTATGATCGGAGGGCGGCCATGAGTGCCACGGGCACGATCTTTGAAGGCTTCCGGCTGCTGCGGCCGCTGGGGCAGGGGTGGCTCGGGCAGGTCTTCACGGCCCAGAACCTCGACGGGGCGGGCGTGCAGGCGCTGCGCGTCGTGTCGCCCGAACTCGTGGCGCAGCCGGGGGTCATGACCCAGTTCCGGCGGCTGTTCGCCAAGTGGCGGCGGCTCTCGCACCCGAACGTGCTGCTGCCCGACGACCTGCTGGAACGCGAGCAGCACGTCATGTACGCCATGCCTCTGGCCCAGAGCGGCAGCGTGCGCCAGCTCTTGCAGTCGCAGGTGCGCTCGGGCGAGTTCCTCGACCTGCTGGTCGCCGTGGACCTCGCGCGGCAGGCGGCGGGCGCGGTCGCCTACGCACACGAACACAACCTGATGCACGGCGACCTCAAGCCCGAGAACCTCCTGCTGACCCCGGCGCGAGCGCTGCTGGGGCGCCGGGCCTACGGGGTGCTGGTCTCCGACTTCGGGGTGGCCGAGCTTCAGGCCTTCACGCACGGCACGCACGACCGCCAGATCATGAGCGCGCCCGCCTACATGGCCCCCGAGCAGTTCCGGGGCGTACGCAGCGAGACGCGCAGCGACCTGTACGCGCTGGGCGTCATCCTGTACGAACTGCTCACCAACCTCGTGCCCTTCGAGACGCGCGACCTCGCCGAGGCGATGGACAAGCACCAGCACGTCGCGCCGATCCCGCCGGGGCAGATCCGCTACGACATTCCCTCCGAGCTGGAGGAGGTCGTGCTGACCTGCATGGCCAAGGCGCCGCAGGACCGCTACCGTACGGCGGCCGAACTCGAAGAGCAGCTCCAGCGCGTGATGAATACCCTGCTGCCGCAGGGGCCGCAGCCGACCGTGGTGCTGCCGGACATCCCCGAGCCGCCCGCGCCGCGCATCGAGCCGCTGCGCGACCGCAAGCCCTACGCCCGGCTCCAGATCTGCGACGCGGCCGGGCAACTGCTGCGCGTCGAGCCGCTGACCGGCGACGTGGTGACCATCGGGCGCGCGCCGGGCAACTCCATCGTGCTGGAGCACGCGGGCGTGTCGCGCCACCACCTCAGCCTGGACCTGGGCGACGAGGGCGAGGTGCACGTCACCGAACTCGGCTCGACGAACGGCACCACCCTGGGCGGCGAGGCGCTGCCGTTGCGGGAGGCCCTGCGCTGGCCCGACGGCGGCGTGCTGCGGGTCGAGCCCTTCTGGCTGCGCCTTCAGCCGCCGCAGCGCGTGGTGCAGCAGGCGCGCATCGCCCTGCTCGTCGAGGACAACGACCTGACGCTGGACCCCGGCGCGACCGTGCTGCTGCCGGTCAAGCTCTCGAACACCGGGCGCACGGTGGACCACTTCCGGCTGGAGGTCGAGGGCGTACCGGCCGAGTGGGTCCAGAATCTCTACCACGAGGTGCAGCTCAACCCCGGCATGTCGGGCGAGACCACCCTGAAGGTCCAGGTGCCGCGCGTGCCCACCTCGCGCGCCCAGACCTACGACGTGCGCGTCATCGCGCGCAGCCGCGAGAACCCGGCCGAGTACGGCACCGCGCCGATGAAGTGGACGGTCCAGCCCTTTACCGAGACCGTCACCGAGTTCAAGCCGGTGCGGCGCAGCGCGTGGCGGCGCACGCACTACCAGCTGCACATGGTCAACGTCTCGAACGTCGCCGTGACCTACGCGCCCACGGTGGGCGACGACGAGGGCGAGGTGAAGCTCGAGGCGCCCTGGAGCCAGATTCAGGTGCCCGCGAGCGGCAACCTCTCCAACGTCATTCCGGTGCGCACCATCGCCTACAACTACATGATGCGGCTGCGCGAGGGCATCGGGAAGGTGCGCGTCACCGGCCTGCCCGAGACGCTGACGCTGGAGCCGGGCGCTGCCTACGACCAGCGGCTCGACGTGCGGCTGCCCATGCGCTGGATCGCCGCGCCGCGCCCGCGCACCCTGCAATACCACCCCAACCCCGACACGGGCGTGGACCGGGCGACCAACCTATCGCTGCTGCACCTGCCCCTGATTCCGCTGTGGGCGCTGCCCATCGCGCTGCTCGCGGCGCTGGGGCTGGGCTTCTGGCTGTTCCAGGAGCCGCGCGTGGTCGTGACCGTCGATCCCCAGAGCCCGGTGGTGGGCCAGCCCTTCACCCTCAAGTTCCAGTCGCAGAACGCCACGCGCATCGACGTGCAACCTTTCGGCAAGACCGTGACGAACACCAACGGCACCCTGCTCGTACCCCAAGGCGTCAAGGAGCCGACCAACGTGCAGCTCATCGTGCACGGGCGCATCCGCAACACGCAGGCCAGCGTGCAGGTGCAGCCCAAGGTGCTCGCGCCGGTCCTGAGGACCTTTACGGTCACGCCCCAGAACATCACGCCGGGGCAGCAGGCCACCGTCCGCTGGGACGTGGAGGGCGTGCAGGAGGTCAACATCGAGCCGCTGGGCACCGTGCCCGCCAAGGGCGAGCAGCGCTACACGGTCGAGGCCGACACGACCTTCCGGCTCAGCGCCAGCAACGGGGGCGGGCAGGTGGACCGCGCCTACCCGGTCAAGGTGCTGCCGGCGGCCATCGAACTGTTCCAGATCGAGCCGGCCGAGGCGGCGGTGGGCCAGACGGTCACGCTGCGCTGGCGGGTGCGCAATGCCCAGAGCGTGACCCTGGAGCCGCTGGGCAGCGTCGCCAGCAGCGGCCAGACGAAGTGGCAGGTCAAGGGCGAGCAGGCCTTCGTGCTGCGCGCCAACGTGAGCGGCGGCGCGCCCATCAGCTCGACCCAGACGCTGCGGGTGCCCGCCCCCGTCATCGAGACCTTTCAGGTGACGCCCGCGCAGGCGCGCATCGGGGACCCCGTGACCGTCACCTGGAAGGTGCGCAACGCGCCCAACGTGACCATCGACCCGCTCGGCGCGGTCGAGGCCCAGGGCCAGCGCAGTTTCGTGATGGACACGGGCAACCGCGTGTTCCGCCTGCAGGCCAGCAACGGCGCGACCACCACCGAGCAGAGCTACAGCGTGAGCGCCCAGGCGCGCGTGCCCAGCCTGGGCGGGGTGGAGGCCTCGCCGCGCAAGCCCCGCGCCGGATCGCCCGTCACGCTGACATGGTCGAGCCAGGACGCCCAGAGCGTCGAGCTGACCGGGCTGCCGCAGGGCACGCTGTCGCTCTCGCCCTCGGGCAGCACCATCGTCGCCGCGCCGAGCAACAACGCCACCCTGACCTTCACGGCGCGCGGCAACGGGGGCAGCGCGAGCCGCTCGCTGTCGCTGCCGGTGCTGCCAGCGGCCAGCGGCGCGGCGGCCACCCCGCCCGTCACCATCACCACGCCGGTCCGGACGACGCCGGCCCAGGGAAGTGGAACGCAAGGAGGGACCCGCCCCGCGACCACGGCCACGCCCAGCAGCGGCAGCGCGGCGACATCCCGGACCTCCGGCACGGCCCAGAGCGGCGGGACGAGCGCGCAGTCCAGACCCGCGACCGGCACCGGCACTGCGGCGGCCCCGCGCAACGGCCAGACGGCGGGCACCCCGAGCGGTGCGGCCACGGTCAGGACCACGCCGCCGGCGACTCCCGCCGCCCCGGTCGCGCGGCCCCAGATCGTGAGCTTCGGGGCCAGCGCCGCCATCGTCAAGGCCGGGCAGATCACGAAACTGAGCTGGCAGGCCACCGGGGTCAAGACGGTGAAGGTCTTCCCGCAGGGCCTGCCCACCAGCCCCAGCGGCAGCCTCCAGGTCCGCCCGGCGCGCACCACGACCTATACCCTCGTCGCCGGCACCCAGACCCGCTCGCTGACGGTCGTCGTGATTCCGCGCGCGGGGACGCCCACGACCGCCCCCACCGGCAACGCCCCGCAGGGCAGCGCCGCCTCTGCCCCGGCGGCCCCGGCCGCGCAGCCGCAGACCCAGACCCCACCCGCCGCTCCGGCCACAGCCGCCGCACAGACCGCCGTGGGTGCGCGGCCATCCAACGCCGCCACCGTCACCATCGACCGCTTCGAGGCCAGCGAGACGACGGTATCGCGCGGCACCCGCATCACCCTGAGCTGGGACGTGTCGAATTCCAACAGCATCTACCTCACGCCGGGCATCGGCAAACAGTCGGCCAGCGGATCGGTCGAGCGCTCCATCCTGCGCGACACGGTCTTCAAGATCGAGGCGCGGCGCGGCGGGCAGGTCGTGACGCGGCAGCTCACGGTCAAGGTCGAGTGACACCGGGTAGGATGACCCCCACTCCCCTTTCGTCCCCGGCCGCCGTCACCGCGCCGTGACTCTTAATCCAGGAGGACGCCTATGAGCACCGGACCGCTCGTGAAAGCCAAGATCCAGAGCATCGAGGGCAAGAAGATCGAGGTCACCTGCCTGTTCAACCCCAAGGAGTACCAGCTCCAGCGCAGCAACAACTGGGGCTCGGCCGAGAACAGCACCAAGAACGCCTTCGACCTGACCTTTTCGGGGAGCAGCGGCGCGAAGCTGAGCATGCAGCTGTTTTTCGACACCTACCTTCAGGGCCGCGCGCCCGGCTCGTCCGAGGCGCAGGACGTGCGGGTCTACACCGATCCGCTGTGGCAGCTCATGAACATCGACGATACGCTGCGCGACCCCAAGACCCAGAAGGGTCGCCCGCCGCGCGTGCTGTTCACCTGGGGCAAGAACTGGCTCTTCAATGCCGTGATCACCAGCATGCAGCAGCAGTACACCATGTTCACGCCCTCGGGCATGCCGGTGCGGGCGATGGTCACGGTCGAGTTCCAGGAATCGGCCGAGCACCGCACCCTGATGGCCGACGGCACCTCCGCGCGCAGCGAGGCCATCCGTGACGTGGCCGCCAGCGTCGCCGGCGACCTGCGCAAGCGGTTCCGGTAAGGCGCCATGACGCAGCCCCCCACGTCCATCAACCTGCGCGGCGCGGTGCCGCACTTCTACATCCGCATCGACGGGGACCTCGCCACCGACGAGATGCAGAGCCTCGACTCGCTGACCATCGAGAGCAGCCTGCACCTGCCCGACATGGCCTCGCTGGTGCTGCGCGACTTCACGCCGCTGCGTGAAAAGGCGCAGGGCTACCGCTTCGTGGACAACGAGAAGGGCAAGTTCGTGAACGGCAAGTCCCTGACCATCACCATCAAGGTGGGCACCCACGAGGAGGTCAACGTCTTCGACGGCGAGATCGTCGAGGTCGAGGCGCAGCTCTCGGGACACGGCCAGCGCCTGCTCGTGCGGGCTTTCGACCGGCTGCACAAGCTGTCGCGCGGCACCTACACCCGCACCTTCCAGAACGTGACCGACATGGACGTGGTGCGCAAGGTGGCGGGCGAGCTGGGATTGAGCGCCAAGACGGGACCGGCCAATTTCGTGCACGACTATGTGCTCCAGAGCAACCAGACCAACCTGGACTTCCTGCGCGGGCGGGCGGCGGCGCTGGGCTACCTGCTGTTCGTGGACGGCAAGGAGCTGAACTGCGTGCCGGTCGAGAGCATGGGCCACGCGGGCGACCTGCAATGGGGCGTGAACCTCAGCGAATTCACGCCGCGCGTGAGCAGCCTCGACCAGGCCAAGCGGACCACCGTGCGCGGCTGGGACCCGCAGCGCAAGCAGGCGGTCGTGAGCAGCGCGGGCCGGGGCAAGGGCGAGCCGCAGGCCGGGGCCGCCGACGAGGAAGACCTCTCGCAGGAATACACCGAAACCGGGCGCGTGGTCCGCCAGGAAAAGCTGGCCGACGCCTACGCCCAGGGCAGCGCCGACCAGAAGCGCCAGAAGTTCCTGGAGGCCAGCGGCGTGGCGGGGGGCTACCCCAAGATGACGGCGGGCATGACGGTGGCCCTGAAGGGCGTGAGCGAGCGCTTCGAGGGCACCTACACCCTGTCGTCGGTCACGCACCGCTTCCACACCGACAGCGGCTACGTCACCGAATTCACGGTGAGCGGCATGCGCGGCGCCGACCTCGCGCAGACGTTGGCGGGCGCAGGCGGGCGCGGCGAGGCGGGCGGTGGAGGCAAGCAGCCGGGGCTCGTCATCGGCATCGTGACCAACAACGACGACCCCAAGGGGCTGGGCCGGGTCAAGGTGAAGTTCCCCTGGCTGTCGGACAAGCACGAGAGCGACTGGGCGCGCGTGGCCTCGGCGGGGGGGGGTGCGGCGCGCGGAATGGCGTGGCTGCCCGAGGTGGACGACGAGGTCCTGATCGGCTTCGAGCAGGGCGACATGCACCACCCGTACGTGGTCGGCGGCCTCTGGAACGGCGTGGACGCGCTGCCCGAACCCAACAGGAAACTGGTCAAGGGTGGCAAGACGGTACGCCGGGTGCAGTATTCGCGCAAGGGCCACAAGATCATCCTCGACGACAGCGACGACCAGCCCGGGATCACGGTCGAGGACATGAACGGCAACGTCATCCACATCGACAGCCGCACCAACAAGCTCACCATCCGCATGAAGGGCGACATCGAGGTCAATGCCCAGGGCCGCCTCGACCTGAAGGCCCAGACCGGGATCTCCATCGACGGCGGCGCGGGCGCGGTGACGGTCACGGGCACGACCATCAAGCTGAACTGAGGCCAGGCCGGAGCATCGGGCCCCTTCCCCGCCCTCAGGGCCGGAAGTAGTCGCCGCGCTCCAGGTCGTCCATCAGCGGGCGGTGGGTGGGCTCCCAGGCCAGCGTCTCGCGGGTCCACCGGTTGGAGGCGGGCGCGTCCACGCTGAAGAAGTGGCCGAGCCAGCCGAAGTGGGCCGGCGCGTCCTCGGGGGCCACCGACACCACCGGCAGGCCCAGGTGCCGGCCGATGGCCTGGGCGATGTCGCGGGTGGCTATGCCCTCCTCGGCCACCCCGTGCAGCACCGCGCCCGCCGGGGCCGCCTCCAGCGCGAGCCGGAACAGCCGCGCGGCGTCCTGACGGTGCACGGCCGGCCAGCGGTTCTGTCCGTCCCCGATGTAGGCCGAGGCCCCCCGACGCCGCGCCACCTCGACCAGCGTGCGGATGAAGCCGGGGTCGCCCAGGTCGTGCACCGTGGGCGAGAGCCGCACCACCGAGGGACGCACCCCCTGCCCGGCCAGCGCCAGCGTCTGGGCGGCCGACCCGGCGCGCGGGTTGACGGCCGGGTCGGCCACATCCTGTTCGGTCACGACCTGGCCCGGCGCGGCCCCCAGGATGCCCGAGGCGATGACCAGCGGCCGCCCCGTACCCGCCAGGCCCTCACCGAGCGCCGCGATGGCCCCCTGGTCGCTGCGCAGCGCGCCCGCGAAGTCCGAAAAATCGTGCTTGAAGGCGAGGTGGATGACCCCGTCGGAGGCGGCCGCCCCCGCGCGCAGGCTGTCCGGGTCGTCCAGCGAGCCGCGCTGGACCTGCGCCCCGGCCCCTTCCAGCGCGGCGGCGGCCGTGTCCGAGCGGGCGAGGCCCACGACCTCATGCCCGGCGGTGAGAAGCTCGGGGACGACGGCGGAACCGATGAATCCGGATGCACCCGTGACGAAGACGCGCATAGTTCGACCTCCAGAAAAAGACGGCAAGTCCACTGCGGACCCACTCCGATGTCAGTGACTGACATGGATACGCTAGGTCTTCGGCCGCGTGATGTCAACGGCTGACATCACTGAGGGCGTGGGCTCCGCTAGACTCGGCGCATGGCCCGCTGGACCCCCGATGCCCGCAGCCGTCTGGCCAAGGCCGCGCTGGCGCTGTATATCGAGCGCGGCTTCGAACAGACCACCGTCGCCGAGATCGCCGGGCGCGCGGGGCTGACCGAACGCACCTTCTTCCGGCACTTCGCGGACAAGCGCGAGGTCCTGTTCGGCGGGTCGGCGGTGCTGGAGGCGGGTCTGGTCGCGGCGGTCGCCGAGGTGCCGGACGGCTCGCCCCTGGAAATGATGGTGGCCGCGCTGGAGACGGCCGGCAGCTTCTTCGTGGACGACCGCCGCGCCTGGGCGGGCCAGCGTCAGGGGGTCATCGAGGCGAACACCTCGTTGATGGAGCGCGAACTGATCAAGCTACGCGCCCTGGGGGGGGCACTGACCGGCGCGCTGGTCCGGCGCGGCGTCCCGGAGTCGGCAGCGGCCCTGGCGACCCAGGTCGGGCTCGTCGTGTTCTGGCAGGCCTTCGGGCGCTGGTGCCGCGCCGACCATCCGGCCGACTGGGGAGTGACGGTGCGGCAGGTCCATGCCGAAGTGCGGGCGGTGGTGGGCGCCGCGCCCGACTGAACCGCAGGGCACAGGGCGGGCAGGACCCGAGTCCGCTGCCCGCCCTGCGCCCCGCCGGATTCGGAACCCGGCGCTGCTCCCTCCCCTACTTCAGCCCTGCCGCGATGGCCTTCGCCAGCGTGCCCTGCGCGTCGTCGCCGTCGAGCGACCAGGCCATCGCGCCGCCCAGGCCCTTCTGCTTGATGTAGGCCATCTTCGTGGCGATGACCTCGGGGTCGTCGTAGCTCCAGAAAGTGCTGCCGTCGTACTTCCACATCTGCTTGGTGGTCGCGTCGCGGTACACGGTGCCGGGGGCATTCTTGAGCACCTTGAAGTCCTCGTAGCCGGCCTCGTAGGTGCCGCTGGCCGCGCCGGTCGCCGACTGGTACAGGCCGTTATTGGTCGCCGGCACGCCCTTCCAGCCACGCCCGTAGAAGGGAATGCCGACCACCAGCTTGCTCGCGGGCATCCCGGCGTTCAGGAAGGCGGTGACGGCCGTGTCCACCGAGTAGGTGCGGGTCACGCCGGTGCCGGGGTCCTGCGGGCTGGCGTAGAGGTTCGAGTGGAAATTGGTCGGCCCGGTCGCGTCCCAGGCGCCCCGGAAGTCGTAGGTCATGATGTTGACCCAGTCCACCGCCGACCTGTACCCGGCCGGGTCCTGGTTGGCGATCTTGTCGGGACCGCCCGGCGCGGCGATGGTCAACAGGAGGCCGGAGCGCAGGGCGTCGAGCTGGCGCCGGAATTCTTGCAGCAGGAGGGTGAAGTTCTGCTTGTCCTGCGCGCTCACGCCGTTGGTCGGCAGGCCGCCGCCGCCCGGGTATTCCCAGTCGATGTCGATGCCGTCGAACACGCCCGCCGCCGCGCCTGCCCCGCCCGCGCCGTCGCTGACCGGCAGGTTGCCCTTGATGTACACGTCGAGGCAGGAGGCGACCAGGGCCCTGCGCGAAGCGTCGGTGCTGGCCGCCGCGCTGAAATTCCGGCTCCAGGTCCAGCCGCCCAGCGAGATCAGGACCTTGAGGCCCGGATACTTGGCCTTGAGCTTCTTGAGCTGGTTGAAGTTGCCCTTCAGGGGCTGGTCCCACTTGTCGGCCACGCCGTCCACGCTGGTCGCCGCGTCGAAGGACTTGCCGTAGTCGGCAAAAGCGTCGCCGCCGTCCCCGTTGCCGCTCTCGGCGCGGGTCACGATGTTGCAGCGGTAGGTGCCGCCCTCGTTGTACACGTTGCCGAAGGCGTAGTTGATGTGGGTGAGGGTCGCCGCCGTGCCGCTCGTGTCGATGTTCTTGACCTGATAGTTGCGCCCGTAGATGCCCCACTGCGAGAAGTACGCCACCCGCTTGAAACCCGAGGTGCTGGGGGGCGGGGTGGTACCGCCGATGTTCACCGTGACGCTGGCCGCCGCCGTCACCGCGTTGCCCGCCGCGTCGTACGCCTTGGCCGAGTAGGCGCGGCTGCCATTGTCGCTGGCGGTCACGGCGTCGCTCCAGGTGTACGGCGCGCCCATATCGGTCCCCAGCAGGCGCGTGCCCTGGTAGAACTCCACCTTGCTCACACCCACGTTGTCGCTCGCCGTCGCGCTCAGGCTCACGTTGCCCGCTGCCGTCACGGTCGCCGGGCTGGCACTCAGGGTCACGGTGGGCGCTGTGGTGTCACCGCCGCTGGGGGGCGTGGTGGTGCCGCTGCACGCCGTGCCGTTGAGGGTACAGGTGTTCACGCCGCTGAGGGTGCCGCTGCCGTCGTAGTTGACGACGACGCTGCCCCCGGCGGGAATGGTCGCGCCGCCCCAGGTGTTGGGAGTGACGGTGTAGAGGCCGCTGCTGTCCTTGCTGATGCCACCCCCCGCCCCCCAGACGCTACTACCCGCCGCCGCATTGCCGTTGAATTTGAACTTCAGCGTCCAGCCCTGGATCGCCGCCGTGCCGGGGTTGCTTAGGGTGATGCGGCCGGAAAAGCCGGTGTCCCACTGGCTGGTGGCGTCGAAGGTCGCGGTGGGGCCGCTCACCGCCTGCGCCCCCAGCGACGCGGCGGTCGGCGTGCCGGTCTGTGCGGCGGGGGGAGCCTGCCCGTCGCAGGCGGCCAGCACCAGGGCGAGGGTGAGCAGAACCGAACGGGACATCACGAGTCTGGACATGACCGACCTCCGGACCCCACGCGGGGGCACTGACGGGGAAGAACCGGACTGCACGCTGAAAGGAACGAGAATAGAAAATCACAACCCATTTGAAAAAATATGTTGAAAATTTCTATCTGTCTAGACAATGTAAGAAAAATTTTTATTCCTTCGACCTTCGGGAAGTGGTTTTCATGGCAGAGAGGAGGTGGTTTTGTGGCGGCTTCCGATCCGGACGCGGCGCATGGCTCACAGCCGCTCGGCAGCGGGCACTTTTACACGCCCTCAGAGCGATCCAATCCTGCCCCACCGAGCGCACCGACGTAGTTGCGAGCGACCTCTTCCCCACTCACCACTCTCGACCACCCCCACTTGACAAAAATAATTTTCTCCTTAATGCTGAATTGGCAGCAAAGAATTTTCAGTTTTCAGAGGGATGTCTGGCAACCGATCTCGGGCAGGCTGGACCGGTCCCGTTCTCATTCGCCCGTTTCGAGTCTTATGGGAGGTGACATGACGACCTCGCTCTCTTCCTCACCCGCCCTGCCCGGCGGCGCCCTGGGGCGCATCCGCCTCGAAGCCGACCACCTCTCGCCCAGCCTGCGCCGGGTGGCCGACCACGTGCTGCAAGACGCCGACAACGTGGTTCACCAGAACATCACCGAGCTGGCCCTGAGCGTGGGCGTGGGCGAGGCGACCATCACCCGGCTGTGCCGGAAGCTGAATTTCGCAGGCTTCCACGCCTTCAAGCTCGCGCTGGCCGCCGACGTGATGAACCGCACGCCCGCTCCGCCTCCCGGCGGCGACAGCCTGGGTGCCCGCGCCGCCCGGCTGCTGCACTTCACGACCCAGACGCTGGAAAACACGGTGCAGCTGCTCGACGCCCCGGCGGTCGAGCGGGTCGCCACCCACCTGGCCCGCGCGCCGCGCGTGGTGCTGGCCGGACAGGGCAACAGCGGCCTGCTGGCGCAGTATTTCGCCAACCGGCTCATGCGGCTGGGCATCACGGCCACCGTCTCGACCGACCCGCACATCACGGCGGTGGGCATCAGCACCCTGCCGGGCGGCGGCGTGGTCATCGGCCTGAGCAGCAGCGGCAGCACCATCGATACCGTGCAGCACCTGCAACTGGCGCGCAACCACGGCCACTACACGGTCGCGGTCACGCACCGCGCCAGCAGCCCGATCACCCGCTACGCCAGCGACGTGCTGTTCACGGCCGCCCAGGAAGACCCCCTGAGCGACAGCGTGCTCGATACCCTCACGAGCCAGGCCCTGATGCTCGAACTGCTGTACGCGGCCATCCTGCCCAAGCGCCCCGAAGCCCACACCCTGCTGCGCGTCACCGCCGAGTCCGTCGTCGACAAGAAATTCTGAAGTTCCCCCTGGAGGCACCCCATGAAGATGACCCGCCTGATCGCCCTCGGCCTGAGCCTCTCGCTGGGGACGGTCGTGAGTACCGCCGCCGCGCAGCAGAAGGTGGAGTTGCAGTTCTGGACGTGGTATCTGAGCCCCAAGTTCGACGATTACATCAAGACCACCATCGCGGCCTTCGAGAAGGCGAACCCCAACATCACGGTGAAGTGGTTCGACAAGCAGGACAGCATGGTGCAGGACTTCATCTCCAGCGTGAACCTGGGCGGCGCGCCCGACGTGATTAACCTGAACATCGACGAGACGGCCAAGGCGGCCCAGAACGGCTTCCTGCGCGACGTGAGCGCCCTGACGCCGCGCGCGACCCTGACCGCCACCTACTACCCCCAGAGCCTGACCAACTTCAGCTCGGGCGGCAAGGTGTACGGGTACCCCTGGTACGGCTGGCTCAACGAGGGCGTCATGCTCTACAACCCCGACCTGTTCAAGAAGGCCGGCATCACGGCCGTGCCCAGACGCGCGAGCGACCTGCTGACCCTCGCCAAGACCATCAAGGACAAGACCGGGGCCTACGCCTGGGTCCCTGCCCTGAAAGACCCCAACACGGCGTCCTTCCTGGGCTACTTCTACGCCGAGGGCCTGCCCATCTACGACGCGGGCGGCAGGGCGGCCTTCAACACGGCGGCCCACGCGGCGCTGCTCCAGCAGTACGTCAATCTCTACAAGGGCGGCTATATCCCCGAAGACGTGGTGCGGCGCGAGGCCTTCCAGATCGCCACCGAGCTGTACGCGCAAAACCGCGTGGCCCTGATCGTGGGCGGCCCGCAGGCCCTGACCCGCATCAAGGACACCAACCCGGGGCTGTACGCCAAGACGGTCGTGACGGGCGCGCCGCTGGGCAAGGCGGGCGTGCAGACCGGCGGCAGCATGGACCTCGTGGTGCCCGCCGCCAGCAAGCACCCCGCCGAGGCGGCCAAGCTCGCCGCGTTCATGACGAGCAACGCCAGCCAGATCGCCTTCGCCAAGGTGGTGCCGGTCGTGCCCACCACCCGCGCCGCGCAGGGCGACGCCCTGTTCAAGCAGACGGGCAGCGATCCGGTCGCCCGCGCCACCGCCCTCGTCGGTTCGTCGGGCCGCCTCATCAACCCTGGCTACAAGGCGCCCACCAACAGCGACGACCTCTACAAGAACCTGAACGACAACATCGAGGCGGCGCTGCTGGGCCGCAAGACCGCGCAGGCGGCCCTGAACGACTCGGTGGCGTACTGGAACGCGAACATGAAGAAGTAGCGGGCGGTCGGCCTGCCGCGCCTGGGCGGAGCGAGCAGCCGCCCAGGCTCCCGGGCAAGTCCGTAACTGCGGGCCATGTTCTCCCAGTTCCGTCCCCCTCCGTCTCCCGGCCCGCTGCCTGACCGGCTTTTCCTGGTCCGGCAGTGGGCCGCGTCCCTTAAAGGACCCCACCTATGCGCGCCTCCTGGCGAGACACCCTGCTCTCCTACGCCTTCCTGGCCCCGGCCCTGGTGCTGCTGACCCTGTTCACCTTTTACCCGCTCGCCTACGGCTCGTACCTGGGCTTCACCGAGTACGGCGGCGCCCGCTTCGCGCAGGGGCTGGCCCCCAGATGGGTCGGGCTGGACAACTTCCGCACCCTGCTGGCCGACCCGCTGTTCCTGACCTCACTGGGCAACAGCCTGAAGTACCTGCTGGTGGTGCCCGCGCTGCAGCTCGCCTCGCTGGCGGTGGCGGTCCTGGTGAGCCGCGAACTGCCGGGCATGGCCTTTTTCCGCGCGGCGTACTACGTGCCGGTCGTCACGAGCGTGTCGCTCGCCGCC
The DNA here is from genome assembly GCF_000252445.1 of Deinococcus gobiensis I-0. GTDB lineage: Bacteria > Deinococcota > Deinococci > Deinococcales > Deinococcaceae > Deinococcus > Deinococcus gobiensis. The sequence goes on from NC_017790.1 coordinate 665,605, forward strand.
GTGATGTGGGAGTGGGTGTTCAACCGCGAGGGCACGCTGAACTGGGTGCTGGGGGCGCTGCACCTGCTGCCGGCGGGCGGGGCCTTCGGCTGGCTGAACAACGAACACACCGCCTTCTGGGCCGTGATGCTCGTGACCTTCTGGCGCGGCTTCGGGTACTACATGGTGCTGTACCTGGCCGGCCTCCAGAGCATCCCCGCCGAGCTGGAGGAGGCGGCGGTCCTCGACGGCGCGAGTGCGTGGCAGCGCTTCTGGCGCGTGACCGTCCCGATGATGAAACCGACCATCCTACTGTGCTCGCTGCTCTCGACCATCGCGGCGCTGCGGGTGCTGGAGGAGGTGCTGGTACTCACCAACGGCGGGCCGCTGAACTCCACCTACACGGCGCTGATGTACGTGTACTCCAAGGCGTTCCAGGGCTTCAACTTCGACTACGGGCTGGCGAGCGCTGCCGGGCTGGTCGTGGCGGCCGTGGCGCTGCTGCTCTCGCTGGCGAACTTCCGGCTCTTCCGCGAATCCGGCGGCGACGAGGGCCGCGCGTGAGCGCCGTCACCCGCCCCGCACCGCGCACCCGGACCCGCACGCGCCCCGCCGTCTCGCCGCGCAGGGCCGGGCGGCTGGCGCTGCGCTACGCCCTGCTCGTCGGCGTGCTGCTGTTCGCCGTCTTTCCGTTCCTGTGGACCCTGGCGATCGCCCTTACCGACAAGACGGCGGGCGGCAGCATCTACGCCTTCCCGGCCAGCCTGTTTCCGCGCGCGGTCACCCTGAACAACTTCGCGGAGGTATACCGCACCTTCGGGCTGGGCAAGTACATCTGGAACAGCGTGTCGATTACGGCCCTCACGGTGGTCGGTACGCTGGTCGTCTCGGCGCTGGCGGCCTACCCGCTGGCCCGCTTCCGCTTTCCGGGGCGCGGCTTGATCTTCGGCGTGATCGTGGCGACGCTGGTGCTGCCGGGCGAGACCACCTTCATCGTGAACACCCTGACCCTCAAGAAGATGGGCCTGCTGGGCACCCACCTCGGCGTGGTGCTGCCGACCGTCGCCGGGGCCTTCGGGATCTTCCTGATGCGTCAGGCCTTCCTGGCCGTGCCCCAGGCCCTGCTGGAGGCGGCGCGGCTCGACGGCGCGGGCGAGTTCACGGTCCTGACGCGCATCATGCTGCCCCTCACGCGGCCCTCGCAGGCGGCGCTGGGCATCTTCACGCTCGTCACGACCTGGAACGCCTACTTCTGGCCCATGTTGGTGCTCTCGGCCGCGCCCGACAAGCTGCCGCTGTCGGTGGCGGTCCTCAAGCTCAAGGGGCAGTTCAACTACGATCCCTTCAACATCGCCGCCGGGGCCCTGTTCATGATGGTGCCGGTGCTGCTCGTGTTCCTGGCCGCCCAGAAGCTGTTCATGCGCGGGCTGGAAGGGGCCGTCAAGTGACTGGCATCTCGCCCAACCGCACCCTGATCGTGGACCTGCCGGGACCGGACCTCACGCCGGACCAGGGCCGTTTCCTGGCGGCGCACGGTTTCGGGGGCGTCTGCCTGTTCGCCCGCAACATCACGACCCCCGAGCGCACCGCCCGCCTCGTGCGCGACCTGCGGGACGCCCTGGGTCACGACGCGCTGGTGGCGACCGACCAGGAGGGGGGCGCGGTGCTGCGCCGCCTGGACGTGCCGCTCCCCCCCACCCCGCAGGCCCTGGGCGTGATCGGCTCCGGGGCCGCCGCCCGCGAGGCCGGAGCGGTCGCCGCGCGCGGCCTGATCGAGCTGGGCATCAACTGGAACTTCGCCCCCAGCCTGGACGTGAACAGCAACCCGCATAACCCGGTCATCGGGGAGCGGTCCTTCAGCGCCGACCCCGCCGAGGTCGCCCGCCTGGGTGTGGCCTGGGCCCTGGGTAGCGAGACCGCCGGAGTGATGAGCTCGGTCAAGCACTTTCCCGGCCACGGCGACACTGCCCAGGACAGTCACCTCACCCTGCCCACCGTGACCAAGCCGCGTGCCGAGCTGGAGGCCACCGAGTGGCTGCCCTTCCGCGCCGCCGCGCAGGCCGGGGTGGGCAGCGTGATGACTGCCCATATCCTGTACCCGGCGCTGGACCCGCAGCGTCCGGCGACCCTTTCGCCCGCGGCCCTGACGGGGCTGCTGAGGCAGGAGTGGGGTTATGACGGCGTGGTCGTCACCGACGCGACCGACATGCGCGCCATCGCCGACCACTATCCGCGCGGCACGGCCGCCCCGGCGGCGCTGGCGGCCGGGGCCGACGCGGTCCTGAGCTGCGGACACGGCCAGCTCGTGCCCCACGCCGAACACGCGCGGGCCCTGGCGGACGCCCTGGCGGCCCGACAGCTGGACCCCGCACGGGTGGCCGAGGCACAGGACCGTCTGGCGCGGGCGGCGCTCCGCTTTCCGGGCACACCCCGGCCCTACCCGCCTGCGCAACGTGGGGCAGACGAACAAGCGACACAGGACTGGGCTGCCCGCAGCCTGCGCTGGCAGGGCACGCCGCCGGCCCTGGACCCGGCGCGACCGGTACTCCTCCTGGCTCCCGAGTCGGCCGCGCTCGGTGGCCCCTACGGCGATTTCCTGAGCGGCGAGGCGCTGGCGGCCAGCCTGCGTAACGTTTTTCCTCACCTCCAGGTGGCCCTGCATGGCGGCCAGGACGCCAGCGCCGCCGAGGCTCTCCTGGCCCGCTTTCCCGGCGCGCCTGTCCTGCTGGCGACCACCGGCCGCTGGGGTGTCTCGGCGGCCGAGGCCGGGCTGGCCACCGGACTGCGGCGGGACCGGCGACCCGCGCTGCATCTGGCGCTGTGGTCTCCGGAGACGGTAGGCGCGCTGGGTCTGCCCGCCATCGTCACCCACGGCTTCCGCCCCGTGAACCTGCTGGCCCTGAACACCGCGCTCGCTACGCTACGGCTCCATGCGCCACACTGATGCCCCCTTTGCTCCTCTCCGACTGGTCGTGATCTCGCCTTGACAACCTCCCTGTCCTCCCCCACCCTTCCCAGCGCCCCGGCCTCCTCCTCCACCCTCGCAGGGCAAATCCTCGGTCCGGACGGCACCTTCCGGCCTGGCCGCCTGCATTTCGGGGCGTGGATCACGGAGGTCGAGGCGCTGGACCGTGCCCCGGACCGCTGGATCGTCCCCGGCTTCGTCGACTCGCACGTGCATGGGGGCGGCGGCGGCGACACGATGGACGGTCCCGAGGGCGTTCGCCTGCTGGCCCGCCAGCACGCGCGGCATGGCACCACCACGCTGCTGCCCACAACCATCACCCAGACCTGGGAACAGGTCATGGCGGCCCTGAGCGGCGTGCGCGAGGTCATGGAAGCGGGCGGCGTTCCCGGCGGGGCCGACCTGCCGGGCGCGCACCTCGAAGGCCCCTTCATCAGCATGGGCCGCCTGGGCGCCCAGCCCCCCTACGCGGTGGCCCCGGACCCCCGCTGGTGGCCGAGGCCCTGGCCAGCGGCGTGATCCGCGCGGTGACCCTGGCCCCCGAGCTGCCCGGCGCGCTCGAAGCCGGACTGGCCTTCGCGGCGGCCGGGGCGCGGGTGGGCGTGGGCCACACCCTGGCGGACGCCGACACCGTGCCCGCCTTCCTGCGCGCCGTACGCGGGGCCGGGGGCCGGGTGGCCGCCACCCACCTCTTCAACGCGATGGGCGGCGTCGAGGGCCGCGCGCCGGGACCTGCCGGGGCGCTGCTGGCCGACCCGGAAGCGTACCTGGAAGTGATTCTCGACGGCCACCACGTCCATGCCCTGTCCTTCCTGCTCGCCCGCGCGGCTGCGCCGGGGCGGGTGGTGCTCGTCTCGGACGCGATGCGTGCCGCCGGTCTGGGCGACGGCGAGAGCGAGCTGGGCGGCCAGCCGGTCACGGTCCGGGGCGGGCGGGCGACCCTCGGCGGCGGGGCGCTGGCCGGCAGCGTCCTCACCCTCGACGGGGCGCTGCGCCGCGCCGTGCAGGCCGGGGTACCCCTGGCCGAGGCGGCCCGGATGCTGGGGGCCGCGCCCGCCGCCTCGCTGGGCCTGCATGACCGGGGTGAGCTGCGTCCCGGTCTGCGCGCCGACATGGTGGCCCTGACCGGCGACCTGACCATCGAAAGCGTTCACGTGGGCGGCCAGCCTATCCCGCTGGACCGGCCCTGCCTGGAGATGCCATGACCACAGACCTGCTTTCTTCCTCTCCCTCCCGCCCCCTGATGCTGCGCGAGGCGGCCGAAGCGCCCGCCGTCATCGCCCGGCAGCCGGCCCTGAACCGTGAGGTCAACGCCGAACTCCTCGCGGCGCTGCGCGGTACGCCACCGAGCTACGTGGTCACGCTGGCGCGTGGCAGCAGCGACCATGCCGCGACCTTCCTGAAGTACGCCCTGGAAACGGCGCTGGGCCTGCCCGTCGCCAGCCTGGGACCGAGCGTCCATACCCAGTACGGCGCGCGTCTGCGGCTACGCGGCGCCCTGGTCGTGGCCGTCTCGCAATCGGGTGCGGGGCCGGACGTGGTCGAGACCCTGGCGATGGCCCGGGAGGCCGGGGCGCTGACCGTCGCCCTGGTCAACGTCGAGGACAGTCCGTTGGCTGCCGCCGCCCAGTTCGTGATTCCGCTGCGCTGCGGCGAGGAGCGGGCCGTGGCGGCCACCAAGAGCTATCTCGCCAGCCTGAGCGCCCTGCTGCCTGTCATCGCCCAGCTGGGCGGCGACCTCGCCCTACAGGCGGCCCTGGAGCATCTGCCCGCCGTACTGGAGCAGACCCTGACCCTGGAGGAGCAGGCCCGCGACCTGGCCCGGCACTACCGTGATGAGGAACGGCTGATCGTGCTGGCCCGCGGCCTGCATTGGGGCGTGGGCCAAGAGCTGGCACTGAAGTTGCAGGAAACCGGGGGGGTTCAGGCCGGAGCCTACAGCGCCGCCGAGTTCAGCCACGGTCCCAAACGGCTTCTGACGGGCGGCGTGCGCCTGCTGGGCCTGACTTCCGCCGACGCGGCGTGGCCGGCCACCCAGGAAGCCTACGGGGCTCTGCGGGGCGACGGGGCCGACCTGCGGACCCTTGGGCCAGCCCAGGGCAGCACCCTGAACACTCCGCCCAGCAACCATCCCCTGACCGATCCACTCGCCAGTGTCCTGGCCGGCTACCTGTTCGCCGGGCACCTCGCGCTGAGCCGGGGCCTGAACCCGGACACCCCTCCGCTGCTGAGCAAAGTGACCCGTACCCGCTGAGCCCTGCCCCATTCACTCTCCCGCACGACACACCTGAGCGATTGCCAAAACTCGGGGTGGTAACCGGGAGAGTTGCCTTTGATAGATCTCTTCCCAAAACATCTGTTATAGGTTTAAAACATCATCCTATTCTGTATATGCACACAAATTCCTGCCGATTTTCCCGACGACACACCTGAGCGATTGGCCATTTTCCCGACGACACACCTGAGCGATTGGCCATTTTCCCGACGACACACCTGAGCGATTTGACATGCCCCTCCGACGACACACTTGAGCGATTGAGTCTCCCTTCAACGACACACCTGAGCGATTGGGAACGACATACCTGAGCGATCCTCGACGACACACCTGAGCGATTGGGTCTATCGACCTACGACACACCTGAGCGATTGAAGCCCTCTACCGACGACACACTTGAGCGATTCCCTACGACACACCTGAGCGATTGAGGAGGTAAAACCTCGACTGGGACGGCTTTTTGCTTCAGAGCCTTGATGATGATCAATCAATATGTTTATTCAAATCTTTTCTATTCAGAGGCTCTAAAATTCAATCAATCAAAGGAGGCCCGTGACGACCGACCGACCAACCCGCTTCGACGAACTGAACCTCTCCCGACTCAACCTGATCTCGGCGGTGGACCAGGCCGATGTCAACGAGTGGGACGTGACCTACGAGGCGCAGGGCCGGGTGGTGCGTGTCCGCTGCGAAGCCCTACCGAAATACGCCGTTCCACACGGTCTGGATAGTGACGTGACAGCTGCCCTCATCAACCTGTATATCGCCCTGGAGGAGCCGGAGGACGGCCGTTTCTCGGTCAGTGCGACGGCCCTGATCAAGCTCTGCGGCTGGCATAACACCGGCAAATACCACGCGACCCTGCGTCAATGCCTGGAGCGGCTGCATACCTCGTCCTACAGCGTCAGTGGTGGCTGGCGCGATCACCCTCGGGGCCGCTGGACCCATGCCAAGTTCCACTTCATCGAGTCGCTGGACTTCAGCAGTGCCGATAGCAGCGGCTCCTTCGACGAGCGCACCATGATCTCGGGCCGGCTGGCGGACGCCATCGTGGCGAGCATCCGCAGCGGCTACGTCAAGCCTCTCGATTCGGAGTTCATGCTTTCACTTTCGCGGCCCCGGACCCGCGCCCTGTACCGGATTCTCGACGGCGCACGCTACGATCCCCAGCGGCCCGACGAGCGGGTGGACACTCTGGAAGTCAACCTGATCAACTGGGCGGACCAGTGCAAGATTCCCAGCACCATTCCCGGCAACATCCGCCGTGCGCTGGCCTCACCCCATGAGGAACTCGTCAAACGTGGTTACCTGCGTGACGTCACCCTCACGGGACGCGGCCGGGACCAGATGATCCGCTACGAATTCGTGCGCGAGTTCACGCCGATGGACCCGGCCCTCTCCCGACGGTTCCGGAGTTATGGCGTGGCCGACGGTGTGGCCCGCCGTCTGGTCCGCGAGGTCGGTCCGCCCTTCCTGACCGAGTCGATGGACCGCTTCGATCAGCTGATGCGCTCCGGCGTCCTCGTCGTGAAGAAGAGCAAGGCGGCGGCCCTGATCCACCTGATCCAGAATCCCGACGAGTATCCCTACCCCAGCGCCGCGCCGACGGTGCCCTCTCCTGCCCCGGCCGAGCCTGCGCGCAAAGCGGCCCGGATGGAGCCCCTGCTGGCCGCTCCCAGTGTCCGCGACGAATTTCTGGGCCTGGACCTTACCCAGGCGGCGGAGAAGGCCCTGGGCCGTCTGGGCGTGCACTACCGCAAGCTGCTGACTGTAGCGGAACTCGACCGTCTGCGGCACGCGTTGATCCAAGGGCGGCTGAACGCCGCCGAACTGCTCGACGAGGCGATGGGGGCAGTCGCCCGTCTGGAGAAGGAGGCCTTCGCCCAGCGCCTGCGCGCGCAGCTTCCGGCCGATTGATCTGTCCTCCCCCCTCCCCTGGTCTCCGCTGTCCCGCAGGAGTTTTTTCATGACGACCCAACTGTCCGAACGCGATCCCGTCACCCGTCAGCAGGCCTACTTCGCTGGAGCTTGGCGCGATACGCCCGCTTCCTTCGAGGTCATTTATCCGGGCAATCTGGAAAGCATCGGTACGGTGGCCGACTGCACCCCAGAGGACGCGCGGCTCGCCATCGACGCGGCGGCGGCGGCCCTGCGGAACTGGCGGGCCGTCAACCCCTACGAGCGCGGGCAGGTGCTGCGCCGCTGGCATGACCTGATGTTCGTGCACAAGGAACAGCTGGCCCGCCTGATGACCCTGGAGATGGGTAAGCCGATCAGCGAGACGCGGGGTGAAGTGCATTACGCCGCGAGTTTTGTCGAGTGGTGCGCCGAGGAGGCCAGCCGCATCGTCGGCGAGCGGATCCCGATGCGCCTGAGCCACAAACGCGGCTTCTCGAGCGCCGAGCCGGTGGGCATCGTCTACGCGGTGACGCCCTGGAATTTCCCGGCAGGCATGATTACCCGCAAGGCGGCCCCCGCCCTGGCCGCCGGGTGCGTGATGATCCTCAAGCCGGCCGAGCAGAGCCCCATGACGGCGCTGTATCTGGCCGAGCTGTGGCTGGAGGCGGGCGGCCCGCCCGACACCCTGCAGGTACTGCCGACCAGCGACGCGGCTGCCCTGACCAAGCCCATGATGGAGGACATGCGGGTGCGCAAGCTGACCTTCACTGGCAGCACGGCAGTCGGGCGGCTGCTGTACACCCAGGCGGCGAAGACCATCAAGCGGGTCTCGCTCGAACTCGGGGGTCATGCCCCCTTCCTGGTCTTCGCGGACGCCGATCTGGAACGCGCCACACGCGAGATCATGGCGTCGAAGTTCCGGAATGCCGGGCAGACCTGTATCAGCACCAACCGGATCTACGTGCAGCGCGAGGTGGCCGGAGAACTGACCCGGCGACTGGGCGAGCAGGCTGGTCGCCTGGTTCTCGGCGATCCGCTGCTCGACAACACCCAGGTCGGCCCCGTGGTCGAGCAGGCCGGACTGGACAAGGTGCGTGCCCAGGTCGAGGACGCCCTGTCGCGGGGCGCGCGGGCGGTGGTGGGCGGACAGGCGATGGAAGGTCTGTATTTCCAGCCGACTGTGCTGACCGATGTGGCTCCGGACAGCCTGATCCTGCGCGAGGAGACCTTTGGGCCGGTGGCCCCGGTGGTGGTCTTCGATACCGAGGAGGAGGCCCTGGCCCTCGCGAATGCCAGTGAATACGGGCTGGCCGCCTACGCCTATACCCGCGACCTCAGTCGGGCCTGGCGCGTAGCCGAGGCGCTCGAATACGGCATCGTGGGCATCAACGACGGCGTGCCGAGCGCGGCTGCTCCCAATGTCCCTTTCGGCGGAATGAAGAACAGCGGTGTGGGCCGCGAGGGCGGGCACTGGGGCCTCGACGAGTACCTGGAGACCAAGTTCATCAGCCTGGGGCTCTAAGGGGCCTTTCTGGGGCGTTAAGGGGCATTCCTGATATGGCTGGGCCTGCCATCCGCATATTCCAGACCGAGTAAAATTTGCAAATGTAAAACAGATCACAAATGTGGAAAACTTCATGACTGTCCAGTCAGGCGACGTGCTAAACCAGACGGGTCCATGACAACCGGTGCAGGGCTGCTGAGCAGTTCAGGCGTGTTCGCCTGTAAGGCGCGTGGCCCTGTCTTGTGCCCGTTTTTCGTCACTACGCACGTTGAGGAGGTTCTATGACGCGGTTTTCCCTGCCAGTGTTGACCCTGGGTGCCCTGCTGTTCACCGCCTGCGGGACGGTCCAGACAGCGACCGTTTCCGATCAGGTGACGGCCAGCACCCAGGCCCTCCCCACCGAGTCCCAGACGGCGACCGGCTTGGCCCCCGCTTTCGGTGGTCTGTCCGGGCAGATCGTGTACGGCACGGTGACCAGCGTGAGTACCCGGCCCTATCAGGTCAGCGTGACGCCGCAGTCCGAATTGTCTGGGGGCTGGTGCGGGGGCACGCTGCTCAGCAGCGAGTGGGTCCTGACCGCGGCCCACTGCGTCGAAGGCCAGAGCACCAGCAGCATGCGCGTGCGTGCCGGGATCAACAACCTGACCCGCACCGAGGGTCAGCAGCGCAGCGCGTCGCGGATCATTCTCTATCCCGGCCGCAGCAGTTCCAGCGACGCGTACGACATCGCCCTCATCAAGGTCAGCAGCGCCTTCACCCTGGGAAGCACAGTGCAGCCTGCCGCGCTTCCGGGAAGCGGCGCCGAGAGTACGCTCGACGTGAACGGCAAGTCCGCCACCGTCAGCGGTTGGGGCAAGACCGAGAACGGAACGTACAGCAATACCGCGCTGCGCGAAGTGACGATTCCCATCACCCCCACCGGCAGCGATTGCGGCAGCCGTCCCGGCAACACCATCTGCGGCAAGTACTCGGGCGGCAAGGACTCGTGCAACGGAGACAGCGGGGGCCCACTGGCGGCGGCCCTGAACGGCAAGACCTACGTGCTGGGTGTCGTGAGCTACGGTCCCACCGAATGCCGGGGGTACGGGGTCTATACCCGCGTGAACGGCTATATCAACTGGATCGCCCAGCAGACCGGAATCGCGGCGCAGTAGCGAAACATAGAGGCGAAGGGGGCTTCCGGCGACTGACCGGTGCCCCCTTCGCCTCTATGTTTCCAGCTCAGTCGCTCGCCTGCGCCGTTTCTCCCCATCCCGTCAGAATCTTGTCGAGGGTGAGCGGGTAGTCGCGGATGCGCACGCCACTGGCGTTGTAGACCGCGTTGGCGACCGCCGCTCCCACCCCGCAGATACCCAGTTCGCCGATCCCCTTCGCCTTGACCGGCGAGGACTTGTCGTCGAGGTCCTCGAGCATGATCACGTCGAGATCTGGAATATCGGCATGAACCGGAACATGGTATTCGGCGAGGTCGTGGTTGATGAACAGCCCCAGTCGGGGGTCCACTTCCAGGTTCTCCATGAGTGCCGCGCCGATCCCCATGGTCATGCCGCCCAGGCACTGGCTGCGCGCCGTGATGGGGTTCATGACCCGGCCCACGCTGACCACGCTGAGCATCCGGCGTACACGCGTCTCGCCGGTCACGCTGTTGACCGCCACTTCGGCAAAATGCGCCCCGAAACTGGCCTGCGCGTACTTCTCGGTCATGTCGCCCCAGGTGATCTTGCCGGTGGCCGACAGCCCTTCCTTGCCGGCCACCTCGGCCAGCGGCACGTGGTTGTCCTCGCAGCGCACCTCGCCGTCCTCGAAGGTCGTGCTGGCCTCCGCGAAGTTCAGTTTCTGGAGGATGCTGCGGCGCAGGTCCATGCACGCGACATACACGCCCGACGCCGAGCTGTTGGCGCCGAACGACCCGCCCGACCCGGCGGCCTGCGGAAATTCGCTGTCGCCCAGACGGACCTTGACCTTTTCCAGCGGCAGGCCCAGCATCTCGGCGGCGACCTGACCGAGGATGGTGTAGCTGCCGGTTCCGATGTCAGTCATCTGGGTTTCGACCGTCAGGGTCCCGTCCGATTCCAGAACGACCCGCGCTCCCGAGGGCTGCACCATATTGGCGCGGAAGGCCGACGCCACACCCATGCCGATGAGCCATTCGCCTTCGCGGACCTGTCCCGGCTTGGCCTGACGCTTGTCCCACCCAAAGTGGTCTGCCCCGCGCAACAGCGCCTCGACCAGTCGCCGTGACGAAAAGGGCCGCTCCGGCCCCTTCTCGGGATCGTGCTGAATATCGTTGACCACACGCAGCTGCACCGGGTCCATCTCCAGCGCTTCGGCGAGTTCGTCCATCGCCCCTTCCAGTGCGAGCAGGCCCACCGCCTCCCCGGGCGCGCGCATGCTGGCTCCGGGCGGCAGGTCCAGCTCGGCGAGGCGCGTACGGATCAGGCGGTGGTCGCCCGCGTACAGCAGCTTGGTCTGATCGGCCGCCGCCTCGGTATCGCCCCCCGGCAGGTTACCCGACCAGGTGTCGTGGCCGACGGCCTGGAGGCGGCCGTCACGGTCGGCGGCGAGGCGCACGCGCTGCACGGTCGCGGGCCGGTGGCTGGTCGAGTTGTAATACTGCGGGCGGGTGAGCGCGACCTTGACCGGCCGGCCCAGCAGCCGCGCCGCCGCGCCGCTCAGAACCGCGTCGGCGTAGAAGAGCAGCTTGGAACCGAAGCCGCCGCCCACATACGCACTCACGATCCGCACCTGCGCCGGCTTGAGCTTGAGGGTCTTGGCGATGCCCGCCTGCACCCAATGCACGACCTGATGCGCAGTGTGCAGGGTCAGGATCTCGTGCTCGCTGTCCCACTCGGCCAGGGTGGCCTGCGGTTCCATCGGGGACTGCGATTGGTCGGGAGTGGTGAAGCGCAGGTCCACTTTGACGGGGGCGTCCGCGAAGGCCCGGTCGAAGTCCCCGACCACGCTGTCCTCCGAGTCCTCGCTCGGCTGGGCGCTGTCCAGCTCGTCTTCGAGGGTGTAGCTGCCCTCCTGCACGTCGTATTCGATCTCGATGAGCTTCGACGCTGCCCGCGCCTGCTCGAAGGTTTCGGCGACCACGAGCGCGACGGCCTGGTGGTAGAACCGCACTTCGGGCCCGCTGAGCTGCGGCGACGACTTGCGCTGCTGCGGCACGGGCGTCTCGGATTCACCCTGCTCCGGCATGTTCTCGTGGGTTAGGACGAGCAGCACGCCGGGCGCCGCCTCGGCGCGGCGGGTATCCATCCGCTTGATGGTGCCCTTGGCGATGCCCGCGCTCAGCACGTAACCGTAGCTGACCGGGCGGCTCGGCTGGTACTCGTAGGCGTAGGGGGCCTGCCCCGTGACTTTCAGGGGGCCGTCGAGGCGGGTGTGGGGCCGGGTCAGGACCTTCTCGCGGTCGAGCGGATTGATGCCGGCTGGAGCGTCGAATTTCATGCGTCACTTCCGGTGGGTGCGGGGGCGTCGGGGGAACTGGTCAGGGCGGCGGCGATCAGGCGACGGGCCAGCGGCAGCTTGAAGGCGTTCTGGTCGGTGGGCGTCGCCCCCTCGAAGATGCGGGCGTACAGTTCGGCCGGGTCGCGGCTGTCTTCGGCCTCTTCCACGCGCCAGGGCTTGGGAGCCACGCCGCCGAAAGCGAGGCGCACCCGGTCGGCCGTGACCACGCTGGCCAGAGAGACCTCGGCAAAAGCGTAGGACGCCCGGTCGCGGACCTTGCGGTAGGTGTGGACGCCGCCCAGCGGAGCCGGAAGCGTGACGGCCGTAATGAATTCGCCGTCCTCCAGCACATTCTCCAGATGGGGCGTATCGCCCGGTAGGCGGTAGAAGTCCGCCAACGGGATGCGGCGTACCTGGCCGTCTCCGTTGACCGTCTCGACCACGGCGTCCAGCACCCGCATGGCGACCGCCATATCGGAGGGATGCTGCGCGATGCACGATTCGCTGACCCCGATCACGGCGAGGTTCCGGCTGAAGCCTGTGAGGGCGCCGCAGCCCGATCCCGGCTCACGTTTGTTGCAGGGCAGCGCAGTGTCGTAGAAGTAGGGGCAGCGGCTGCGCTGGAGCAGATTGCCGGCTGTGGTCGCCTTGTTGCGCAGCTGTCCCGATGCTCCCGAAAGCAGCGCGCGCGACAGTACGGCGTAGTCACGGCGAATCCGTTCGTCGGCGGCGAGGTCGGTGTTGCGCACGAGCGCCCCGATCCGCAGGCCGCCGTCCTCCGTCGCCTCGATCCGGTCCAGGCCCACGCGATTCACGTCGATCAGGTGGGTGGGCGTCTCGATCTCCAGTTTCATCAGGTCGAGGAGATTCGTGCCCCCCGCGATGAACTTGGCTCCGGGCGTGCGCGCGGCGGCCTGGGCAGCGGCCTGGGCGGTTTCGGCGCGCTCGTAGGTGAAGGCCCTCATTTACCCGTCTCCTGCCCGTGGACTTCGCGGATGGCCGCGATGATGTTCGGGTAGGCGGCGCAGCGGCAGATGTTGCCGCTCATGCGCTCACGCACCTCCTGGTCGGAATACTGCACGTCTCCGAGGTCGGCGGTGACATGGCTGGGAATGCCGCGCGCGATCTCGCCCAGCACCGCCACGCCCGACACGATCTGTCCGGAGGTGCAGTAGCCGCACTGGTAGCCGTCGTGCGACACGAAGGCCGCCTGCATCGGCCCCATCTCTTCCGGCGTGCCGAGGCCCTCGATGGTCGTGATCTCGTCCCCGTCGTGCATGACGGCCAGGGTCAGGCAGGAGTTGATGCGCTCCCCATTCACGATGACCGTGCACGCGCCGCACTGGCCGTGGTCACAGCCCTTCTTGGTGCCGGTGAGGTGAAGCTTTTCGCGCAGCGCGTCGAGCAGCGTGACACGTGGGTCGAGTTGAAGGCCATGATCCTGGCCGTTGACCGTGAGGGTCACGGCGAGGGTTTCGTCGGGGGGTCTGACGGCCGGGGCCGCCGGATGGGCTGGTGAAGTCATGGATGTACCTCTCGTGGAAAGTCGCGGTAGGCCGGATAACCCCGTCATTCTAAGAAAAGACGGACAGCACGGCATTAAGCGGTATTGGGAAAAGGTTGACCTAGGCGGTCATCTTGCCGTGCCTATGGGCGAGGGCCGGGTCCGGGGTCACTGCGCCTCCCCGGCAGCAGGGCCGGGCGCAGTAGCATGGCTTTACAGATGAACGTCATCACCTTCTTCAACCATGCGGGCGGGGTCGGCAAGTCCAGCTCGGTCCGGGACATCGGGTTTACCCTGGGCCGCCTGGGCTACCGGGTCCTGCTCATCGACGCCGATCCCCAAGCCAACCTCACCGACTGGCTGGGGGTACGGCAGATTCAGGAGGAGGGGGGGGCGCGCGACATCGACCTTTCGGACACCCTGTATCCGGCGGTGCTGGCCGAGGGCGACGCCGAGCTCGCCCTGCCCTCGCCGGTGCATGTTCACGGCCTGGACCTCATTCCGGGGCATCTGGACATGGCGACCATTGAGCCGCTGCTGCCAGGGCAGCTCATGGGGGTCCTGCGCCTGCGTGACGCCCTGAAGCCTCTGGAAGGCCGCTACGATTTCGTGCTCATCGATCCTCCTCCCAGTCTGGGCCAGCTCAGTACCCTCGCGGTGATGGCCGCCGGCCACGTGGTGGTGCCGGTTCCGGCCAGCGGCAAGGGGCTCAAAGGCCTCCAGACAGTGGGGGTCATGCTCACGCGCTTCCGCAAGGTCAATCCGGCGCTCCGACTGGCCATGATCCTGGTCACCCAGTACAACGACACCACCAACCACAGCCGGGAGAGCATCGCCCAGTTGCGCGCACAGTTCGGGGCACTGGCCCCCATCAGCCGGCCGCTGACCTACCGCCCCGCCCTGTACCCCGACTCGCAGCTGCACGGCGCGCCCCTGCCCGAGTTCGTGCGGCGTGGCCCCGTCACCGAGGAGATTCTGGCCGTCACCCAGCAGCTGCTGGAGGCCGTCGGTGCGGGCCCGGAGGCGAAGCGTGAGTAGGCGCAGCCGGGCCGATGCGTTCAGCTCTCTGCTCGGCGGCCTGCCGGACGTTTCCGAGGCCAGCGCAGGGACAGTACAGGACGTGGAACTTTCGCGGATCCGGGTGCGGCCGGAGCAGCCCCGGCGCTACTTCGACGAGGCCGCGCTGGCGGCGCTGAGCGAGAGCGTACGCCAACAGGGCGTCCTGCAGCCGGTCCTGGTGCGCCCCGTAGAGGGCGGTTACGAGCTCGTGGCTGGAGAACGGCGGGTGCGGGCAGCGCGCGCCGCCGGACTGACCACAGTACCCGCCATGGTCCGCGAGGTGGCCGAGACGGACGTGCCCCTGCTGGCCGCCCTGGAGAACCTGCAACGTCAGGACCTCAACCCACTCGACGAGGTCGAGGCGATCCTGACCGTGACGGCCCAGCGGCTCGGGGTCACGCAGGTGGAAGTGCTCCCCCTGCTCCATGCCCAGCGGCGAACCCCCGATCCGGTGACGACAGCTCAGCTCGACGCCTTGTTCGCCCAGCTGGGCAGGGGCAGCTGGGCCTCGTTCGCAGCCAACCGGGCCGGCGTCCTGCGCTTTCCTGCCGACCTCCTGGAACTTATGCGGGCCGGAAAGCTGGAATACACCCGCGCCGCCGCCCTCGCCCGCGTAAAGGATGACGCCCGGCGCCGCATACTCACCGACCGCGCCCTGACCGAGAACCTGAGCGTGCGGGACATCGTGGCCGCCCAGAAGGCTCCGATCACCGACGTGTCCCAGCTTCGGCGTGTGCGGGGACTTCTGGACGAGCGCCGCGTCACCCGCCTGAGTCGTAAAGACCAGGGCCGCGTCACCCGCCTGCTCGAAGAGCTGGAGCGATTGCTGGAGGCCGATCCGGCTTCCCGGTGATCCTGCTCATAACGTTATGAGCAACCTGCCGCGATGGTGGATGAGCTCGTTGACCCGCGCTGCCGCGTCGGGGAGAGAAGCAGTCTCTTGAACAAATCTATCTTCTCTACACGCAGATTTATTGATCCGGCAGGCTGGGTATGTCGTTCGACGACAGACAGGCGACGGCCGTCCGTAGAGTCTGCGTCATGGGACGCCGTTCTTCCTCCGCCTCTTTGGACACCTCTTTGCCAGCAGGGTCGCAGGACGCCGCTTTGCCGGAAGTCGGCCGAAGCGCGCGGCTGGCCGAGCTGCTGGCCGAGTTGCAGGCCCGGCGCATCACCACAGCCGATTTCGCGCGGCGCACAGGCGTCAGCCAGCGCAGCGTGCAGCGGGACATCGAGACGCTGCGCAACCTGGGGCACGATATCGTCGAGCATCAGGGCCGCGAGTATTCGGCCCCCGCCAGTCCTCTGCTGCAACCTGCGGAGGCCCTCGTGGCGTACGCCGCCATCCGGCTGGCGCATCAGCATTCGCCTGCCCTGAACCGCCATTACCGCCACGCCCTGAACCGCATCGCGGCGTCGCTGCCCGAACAGGTGCGCCGCACGTTGGACACCAGTGTGCGAGGTGACGACAGCGCCTACGGCGAGCGACAGATGGAGCAGGTGGCCGCCGCCTGGGTGGCGGGCCGGGTCCTGAACTTCGACTATCGCCGTCCCGACGGTGTGCGCGAGACGGGCAACGAGCTGTGCGTGTATTTCATCGAAATCAGCCGCACCAGCCTCACCCCTTACGTCATCGGACGAGAACGGCGCTCAGGGGAGGTCCGGCCCTACAAGCTCTCCCGGATGGCCAACCTGAGCCTGCATGCCGATACCTATCAGCCCGACCCGGAGTTCGACCCACGCCGGTTTCTCAGTGATGCCTGGGGCGGGATCGGCACGGGGACGACCGGCAGCGTCAGGGTCCGCTTCGTCCCCGAGGCCGCCTACCGGGTGATGGAAGGAGGCTGGAACGGGGCGACCCTCATCCGGGCGGACGGTTCGGTGGAAATGGAGTTGACGGCCACGCTGGATGCTCGGGGCCTGCCGCAGGACCTCATGCCCTTCCTGCTGAGCTGGGGCAGGCAGGTGGAGGTGCTGTCGCCGCCCGAAGTCCGCGCGGCGTGGCTGACCGAGTTGCGTGAAACCCTCGCCCTCTACGCGGAAGGGAAGAACTGATTCCCCTTTCCGGCCACAGAAATTCTAAAGTAGAGTATTCCACTCGGAATACTTGAATATAAATACTGTGGTCGCTTACACTCCGCGCATGTCTCTGCGCTCCGTCCGCCGAATCCGCCCGTTTCTCTGTGCCGCCCTGTTCGGAACTGCTGCCCTGGCCGGGGCCCAGAGCGCCACACCGGCCTGCGCGGGTCAGCTCGTGCGCGACGTGACGGGCCAGGTCTGCATTCCCAAAGCGCCCAAGCGCATCGTGACCATCGAGTGGACCTACAGCGAGAACCTGCTCGCCCTGGGTATTCAACCGGTCGGTATGGCGGACATCAAGGGCTTCAAGGCGTACGTCAAGACCCCGACCCCCATCGCCGCCAGCGTCAAGGACGTGGGGGAACGGGGGCAGGTGAGTCTGGAGGTCATCGCGGCCCTCAAACCCGACCTGATCATCAACCAGTCGGGCGACTACAGCCAGCGCGACCAGCTCGCCAGGATCGCCCCCACGCTGGTCTTCAACCCCTACCCCTCGGCCGCCACCCCCCAGACCGCCTATCAGGAAATGCGCCAGACCTTCGCGCTGATGGGCCGCATCACCGGGCGCAGCGCGCAGGCGACGCGCGTGCTGGCGCAGCTCGACGCCGAGCAGGCCGCCGCCCGGCGCACCCTGACCGCTGCCGGGCGTGCGGGGCAGACCTTCGTGCTCTCGCAGGGCTACACCTACAACACGCCGACGATGCGGCTGTTCGGCACACGTTCGCTGGCGAGCGAAATTCTGGAGCGGACCGGGCTGCGCAACGCCTACCGGCCAGACAAGGCCTCCGACTACGGGTTCGATACCCTGTCCCTCGAAGGCCTCACGACCCTCAAGACCCAGAACTTCTTCGCCATCGCGCCCGAGGACGACAATGTGTTCACGGCGTCCGGCAACCGCGCGGTCTGGAACAACCTCGACTTCGTCAAACAGGGCCGCGGCTATTCCCTCGACCCCGCCACCTGGGTCTTCGGCGGGCCGTACAGCGCGCAGGTGCTCATCCGGCAGGTCGTGGACGTGATGACCGGAAAGTGAGTTGACCCTGTGGGCCAGCCCGGAGCACAGTGGCTCCATGACCGCCCCCCGGCCACCCCTGCCTCCCTTCACTCCCGAAACGGCCATGCGTAAGGTCCGTATGGCCGAGGATGCCTGGAACACCCGTGATCCCGAGCGGGTGGCGCTGGCCTACACCGAGGACAGCCGCTGGCGCAACCGCTCGGAATTCCTGCAGGGTCGGCCCGCCATCGTGGCGTTCCTGACCCGCAAATGGGAGCGGGAACAGGACTACCGCCTCGTCAAGGAACTGTGGGCCTGCACTGGCGAACAGATCGCCGTACGCTTCCAGTACGAGTTCCATGACGGGCAGGGCCAGTGGTTCCGCGCTTACGGCAACGAGCAGTGGGCCTTCAGCGCCGAGGGGCTGATGTACCGGCGCGAAGCGTCCATCAACGACGTGGCGATTTCGGAGGCCGAGCGGCGTTTCCACTGGCCTGCCGGACCGCGCCCAGAGGACCATCCTGGCCTCGGCGACCTGGGGCTGTGACGGCGGGACGACCGGGCCTTACACCTGTTGCCTTGCGGTCTGGAGAGCGTGGCCTTCTGAAATCGCGCCGTACCTCAATCCCTGCGCCGCGGCGGTGCCCGACACCGGACGCGAGACCTCCACAGGAGTCCATATGACCCCACTGACCTTCGTCGCGAAACTGGAGGCCAGGCCTGGCCGGGAGCAGGAAGTCTACGCCGCGCACCGTGAGCTGCGGGACATCTTCCAGGGTGAAAAGGTCGGGGCGTAGACCCATGAACATCACCTTCTATGCGCACGCCAGCTTCCGTTTCGAGGCGGACGGCCTGGCGGTGGTGACCGATCCCTACACGCCCGGGCCCAAGCCGGGGTCGGGCTTCGGCCCCATCGACGAAGCGGCCGATCTCGTCATCATGAGTTCCTCGACCGACCGCTTCCACTCGGACCCCAGCCATGTGAGGGGGAGCCCGGCAGTGGTAGACGCCTTGGACGTGGGACCGGAAGGCCTGACCGTGAAAGGCGTCGAGATCCGGGCCTTTCCGGCGATGGAGAGCCTGACCTACGATTTCCAGGGCCAGCACGGCCGCGATCCCGACGCCAACGCGCTGTACCTGTTCCGGTTGGGGGGGCTGCGGGTGCTGCATCTGGGCGACACGGGCAACCCGGTGGCCCCCGAACATCTGGAGGCGCTGCGGGGCCAAGTGGACATCCTGCTCGCGCTGGCCGGGGCACACGCGACCATCGCCCTGGACGACCTCGACGCGGCCATCGCGGCCATCGGCCCGCGCGTGGTCATTCCCATGCACTATTTCAGCCCGCGCGGCTGGCTCCGGATCGAACCCGTCGAGACCTTCGTGTCGCGCTACCCGGCCGAGGCGGTCACGCGCGTCGGGGGGCCGACGCTGGAGCTCACGCCCGAGACGCTGCCCGAGCAACTGCATATCTATGTCCTCGAGCAGTCCCGCTGAGAAAGCCGGAACCACCAGGAGGAAACCCGGCGTAGCGGAATTCCCTCAGCGGTCCGGCGGCTGGGCCGCTGAGGGGGCCGGGGCAGTGCGCGCCTCGCCCGCCTCGCTGCGGTGCAGTTCGAGGGCGAGGTGCAGGGCCAGCTGCCGCTGGTGGCCGCTGAAATCGCCCAGCATGCCCCGCAGCTGTTCCATGCGGTAATACACCGTCTGTCGGCGCACGCCCAGTCGCCGCGCCGACTCGGCCACGTTGAAGTTGGTGTGCAGCAGGGCCTCCAGCGTGCCCAGCAGCGAGGCGCGCGGCCGGGCGGGCAGGGCCAGCAGCGGCGAGAGCTGCGCCTCCAAGAAGGCCACGCTGCGCCCCGTCTCTGCCAGGGCGTCGAGCAGGGGCGCCAGCGACGGCTCGGCCCCGCGTGTGGGCGGCGCGAGGATACGGGCGTGCGCCGCGCGGGTGAGCTGCGCGAAGCTGACCTCCTGCCGGAACACCACGAGCGGGAAGTGGTACAGCCGCGCCGCCCCCAGCACGGCGGGCGGGATGTCGGGCAGGTCGCGCACGAGTTCGAGGACCAGCCCGTGCGCGCCGCCCTCGGCCAGCGAGCGCAGATACCGCTCCTGCTCGGGGGCGGGCGCCGCCGCCAGCGCCGTGCCGGTGCTGATGAGCAGCTCGCCCCCCGACAGGAAGCGCGCCGCGTCCAGCACCTCGCTGACATGCGTCCAGGTCACCGGCTGGTCCAGCCCCGCGTGTCCGCACAGCACCTCCGCCCCCGCGAAGGCGGGCAGGGTGAGCAGTTCGCGCAGGGTGGGGGGCACGCCTAGCGCTCTTGCACCCAGGCCATCGCCCGGGTGGTCAGGCGGTCGAGGGCCTGCACGCTCAGGGCGATGTGGTCCTCGCGCGTGTCCTCGATCTTGTTGTGCGAGATGCCCCGCAGGCTCTGCACGAACAGCATCACGGTGGGCACCCCGGCGCGGGCCACCTCGGCGGCGTCGTGCAGCGGGCCGCTGGGCAGGCGGTGGGTGGCGGGCGTCACTTCCAGAATGCTCGCCTCGGCGGCGTCGATCAGCTCGGGGTGAAAGGGAATCGGCTCGATGTTCCACAGATACCCGAAGTCCACCGTGCAGCCTCCCTCCTCGGCAAAGCGGCGGGCGGCGTCCTGGGCGTCCTGCCACATCGCCGCGAGCTTCCCGGCGTCCAGGTGGCGCTGATCGAGGGTGAGTTCGCAGGTCTCGACCACGCTGGTCACGATGCCCGGCCAGGTCTTGACGCTGCCGACCGTACACACGCCGCCGTGGCGCTCGGCAATCGCGTAGATCTCCTGCCCGAACCTCCCGGCGGCCAGGAAGGCGTCGCGGCGCACGTTCATGGGCGTGCTGCCGCTGTGGGCCGCCTGTCCCCGGAAGGTCAGGGTGTGGCGCTCGACCCCCACCGTCCCCAGCACCGCGCCCAGCGGCAGGCCCAGGCCCTCCAGCACCGGCCCCTGCTCGATGTGCAGTTCGAGGTAGGCGGCGGCCTTCGCCAGTTCGGCGCGGGCCTGCGGGGCGTCCTCCAGCGTCACGCCGACCTCTCGCAGCGCGTCGCCCAGGGCCACGCCGTCCCGGTCGCGCAGCTTGGCCAGCTCGGTCACGTCGAAAAACCCGCTCGCCGCGCTCGATCCGTACAGGCTGCGCCCGAAGCGCGCGCCCTCCTCGTCGGCCCAGTCCACCAGCCGCAGGGTGACGGGCGGGCGGCCCCCGTACTGCGCCGAGACGCGCCGCAGCACCTCCAGGCCCGCCAGCACGTTCAGGCAGCCGTCGAGCCAGCCGCCGCCCGGCACGCTGTCGAGGTGCCCGCCGATGAGCAGTTCGCGCTCGGAATCGCCCCGCAGCGTCGCCCACAGGTTCCCGGCGGCGTCCTGGTGGACCTCGGCCGGCAGTTCGGCCAGCCTGTCCTTCAGAAATTGCCGGGCCGCCAGCCAGCGCGGGGTGAAGGCGACGCGCTGCGCACCGTTCTCGTCGCCGGTCAGGGCGCGCAGGTCCTTCAGCTCGGCCAGCGTGCGCGCCGGGTCCACGGCGGGGGAGGGGAGGGCCGTCATCTCGCCGGGCACCTCACTTCTTCCCGGTCGCGGCCTGCCATACGCGGTAGTCCACGGCGGCGGCAGGCGGGTCGCTCTTGAGGATGCCCAGTGATTTGAGCAGGGTCACGTTGGCCTTGTAGGTCGCGGGGTCGAGGTAGCCGGCGCGGCCCTGGAGGGTCGGCCCGGCGTTGTAGAGCTTGGCAACCTCAGCCATCTGCCAGGTCTGGTGGGCCTGGGCGCTGCTGCGCGTGCCCGACCCCTTGCAGGTGTTGCCGCAGTTGACGAGCACGATGCCCACCGCTTCCCGCTGGTTGCGCACGGCGTAGTTCCAGCCCTTGATGGTGGCGCGCACCAGCCGCGCGGCGACCTCGCGCCCGCTCAGGCCGCTGCCCTTGAAGTTGGTCGCGTTCAGGGTGCGCTCGGTCGAGAACATCAGGTCTTCGAGGAGGTTGATGCCGTAGTCGGAAGTCTGGAACACCTGCAACTTGTCGAGCGGATAGCCCAGCCCCACGATCTGGTCGAGTTCGTTGTAGGTCATGGCCGAGACGAGGTCCACCTTGCCCGGAAAGACGATGCTGGGGTCGAAGGGGTACGTCACCGCCTGCACGCTGGGGTTACTGACCGTGCTGTCGAGGCTGGTGGTCAGGCCGTATTTCTTCATCAGGGCGACGGCCGGGTATTCGTTGCCGCTGGGCCACACGCCCACCCGCTTGCCCTTGAAATCGGCCGGGGCCTTGATGCCGGAGGTCTTGAGCGACACCAGGGTGTAGCCGCTCTTCTGGAACAGCTGCGCGATGTGCACGACCGGAATACCCTGCTGGCGCGCGGTGAGCAGGTCGGTAATCCAGGTGGTGCCGAAGTCGGCCGCGCCGGTCGCCACCGTCTGGATGGGCGACTGGTCCCCGATGGGCAGCAGCTGCACGTCCAGGCCCTCGGCCTTGTAGAAGCCCTTGGCCTGCGCCACGAAAAAGCCCGCGAACTGCGCCTGCGGAAACCACTTGAGCTGGAGCTTGACGGGCACGGTCTTCGCGGCGGCCTGGGCCTGGGCGGCGGGAGCGAGGGCGAGCAGCAGCAGGGAGGAGAGCAGCGCGGCGTTCTTCATGGTGCAACCTCCAGAAAAGAGGAGTGGAAGGTCGGGAGCAGGAGGATCAGAGGCGGCGGGCCGGAACGAAGCGCCGTTCGAGCGCGCCCATGAGCAGGTACGAGGCCACCCCCAGCACCGAGGCGACCACGATGGCGGCCCACACGATGTCGAGGCCGAAGCGCCCCACCTCGATCTGGATGCGGAAGCCCAGCCCGCTGCCCTCGGTGCCGAAGAACTCGGCCACGATGGCGTTGATGAGGGCCAGGGTGACGCTCAGGCGCAGGGCGACGAACACGAAGGGCAGGGCGGCGGGCCAGCGCGCGACCCGGAAGGTCTGGGCCGGCGTGGCCGCGTAGGAGTGCAGCAGGTCGAGGTGGTGGGCCGAGGCGCTGTGCAGGCCGCGCACGGTACTGAGCAGCACCGGAAACAGCACCGTGATCGCCACGACCGCCGTCTTGGACGGCCAGCCCAGGCCGATGGCCTTCACCACGACCGGCGCGAGCGCCACGATGGGCACGCTGGAGAGCAGCGCCGTGTAGGGCAGCAGCCCCCGCTCCAGAAAGCGGAAGCGCACGGCCAGCAGCCCCAGCCCCAGCCCTGCCAGCGCGCCCAGCACGAAGCCCAGCAGCGCCTCGTACACGAAGGTGGTCAGGGCGTCGCGCAGCAGCACCGTGCGGGCCGCCCACAGCGCCGCACCCACCCGGCTGGGCGTGGGAATGAGACCGGGGGGCACCGCGTAGGCGCGCAGCAGCGCCTCGGCGGCCAGCAGCGCGAGCAGCAGCGCCCCGGCGGCGGGCAGCGTACGCGCCATCCGGCCCTCGCCCTGCGCCGCGCCCCGCAGCCCGGCCGCACCGACCAGCAGCAGTGCCAGCGTGCCCAGCAGCCAGGGTCCGGGCGTTCCCGGAGCCTCGCCCCGGGCCAGCGCGAGGCACAGCCCCAGCAGCCCCAGCGCCGCGAGCAGCAGCAGGCCGGCGCCCAGGCCGGGGCCGCGCCGCGCGCCCGCCGGGGCCGCCAGGGTCAGCGGGCGGGTCGCCACCGCGTCACCACCCGTTCGAGCGCGCCGATCAGGGCCACCAGCCCGATGCCCAGCGCCGCGCCGTACACCATGATCACCCACAGGGCGACCGTGTCCGAGGCGCGCGAGTTCTCGGCGAGCATCTTGCCCAGGCCGGAAAAGGAGATGGTGCTGATCTCGGCCACGATGCTGCCGACGAGCGCCGCCGTCGCCGCCACCTTGAGCGCCGTGAACAGGTACGGCAGGCTGGCGGGCAGCCGCAGTTGCCAGAACACCTGCCACGCCGAGGCCCGGTAGGTGCGCATGAGGTCGAGTTGCAGGGCGTCGGGGCTACGCAGCCCCTGGGCCGCCCCCACCGCCACCGGAAAGAAAGCGATGTACGCGGCGATGATGGCCTTGGGCAGGAATCCCTGCACCCCGTACTGCCCCAGAATGACCGCGAGCATGGGTGCGATGGCCACGATGGGCACCGTCTGCGAGGCGACCAGCCAGGGCAGCGTGGCCCGCTCGAAGCTGCGGCTGAAGACCAGCAGCGTCGCCAGCCCCAGGCCCAGCACGCTCGCCAGCGCCAGCCCCAGCAGCGTCTCGCTACCCGTGACCAGGGCGTTGTACGGCGCGCTGGTGGGCGCGAGCGGCGGCGTGCTCAGGGTCCGGAAGCCGGCCGCGAACTGCCCCGGCGCGGGCAGCACCGGGTTACGCAGCACCGTCGCGCACTGCCACGCCGTGCCGCAGCCCAGGTCCGCCCCGCTGCGCAGCGCCTCGTCGGCCACGCCCCGGTTGGCCACGAGCATGACCGGCCAGTACAGCACCAGGGCCAGCGCGGCGACCGCCAACATGGGCAGCAGGGGAGAGGAGGTGCGCGGGGCGCTCACGCGTGTCCCCGCCGCAGCAGTTCGCGGACCTCGGTCGCCGCCGCGAAGAAGCGGGGGTCCTCGCGCGTGTCGTCGCCGCGCGGGTGGGGCAGGTCGATGGGCACGATCCCCTCGATCTTGCCGGGGCGGGCCGTCATGACGACCACGCGGCTGCTCAGGAACACGGCCTCGGAAATCGAGTGGGTCACGAAGACCACCGTCTTGCCCGTCTCGCGCCACAGCCGCAGCAGTTCGAGGTTCAGCATCTCGCGCGTGATCTCGTCGAGCGCCCCGAAGGGCTCGTCCATGAACAGCAGCGGCGGGTCGAAGGCCAGCGCCCGCGCGATGCTCACGCGCTGCTGCATGCCGCCCGAGAGCTGCCAGGGGTACGACCGCTCGAACTTCTCCAGCCCCACGAGCCGCAGCATCTCGCGCGCCCGCGCCTTGCGGTCGCCCGGCACGTTCATGACCTCCAGCGGCAGCAGCACGTTGCTCAGGACATTGCGCCACTCCATCAGCGCCGGGGCCTGGAACACGTAGCCGTAGGCCCGGCGCCGCCGCGCGGCCTCCGGCGACTCGCCGCCGACCGTCAGCTCGCCCCCGGTCGGCCGGATGAGGTCGGCCATCAGCCGCAGCAGCGTGGTCTTGCCGCAGCCCGACGGCCCGATGAGCGAGATGAACTCGCCCGGCGCGATGTCGAGGTCGGCCCCCTGGAGCGCCACCGTCTGCCCCCCCGGCACCGGAAACACCATGCCGAGGTTGCGCGCCGACACGATGGGTGCGGCGGGGGAGAGGGGAGGCGGGGCCGTGGACGGGGATACGGTATGCGTCACTGAAGTCTCCAGGAAGGTGGGAAGTGGTGAGGAGAGGCAGCGGGAGCGATATCGAGGGCGGTGGTGTTCCCACTCCCCACCCCCACTTACCTGCGGAGCAACTGCCCCCGCCCCGGCGTCCCCACGAACTCGCCGCCGCGCACCGCCACCTCGCCGCGCACGGTGACGACCTCGGGGCGGCCGTCGATCTCGACCCCCTCGAAACCGCTGTAGTCGTTGTTCATGTGCGAGGTCGCCGCCGAAATCTGGCCCCGGTAGGCCGGGTCGTAGACCACCAGATCGGCGTCGCTGCCCACGGCCACCGTGCCCTTGCGCGGGTATAGCCCGAAAATCTGCGCGCTGCGGGTGCTCGCGGCGTCCACGAAACGCTCCAGCCCCAGGTCGCCCCGGCTGACGCCGTAGGTGTACAGCAGATTCACCCGGTCCTCAATGGCCGGAATGCCGTTCGGGATGCGGGTGAAGTCGCCGTCGCCCATGTGCTTCTGCGCCACGTCGAAGGGGCAGTGGTCGGTCGCCACCGTGTCGATCTCGCCCGCCTTCAGGGCCGCCCACAGCCGTTCCTGGTTGGCCTGGTCACGCAGTGGCGGCGACATCACGTATTTGGCCCCCTCCACGCCGGGGCGCTCGGCGTAGGTCTTGTCCAGCGTCAGGTGCGGGATGACCACCTCCACGCTCAGGTCCACACCCCGCGCCCGCGCGTCCAGGGCGGCGTCGAGCGCGCGGGCGTTGCTCAGGTGCACCACGTACCCTTTTGCCCCCGTCATCTCGACGAAGGTGGCGAAGTGCGCGGTGCCCTCGGCCTCCACGCTCTCGGGGCGGCTGGGCTCGTGCCACTCGGGGCCGGTCTTGCCCTCGGCCAGGAGTTTCTGCTGCAATTCGGCCACCAGATCGGCGTTCTCGCAGTGGGCCGTGACGACCACGCCCAGTTCGGCGGCCAGCCGGCACACCCCGTACAGCGCGTGGTCGTCGATCCCGAAGGCCCCCTTATACGCCAGGAACACCTTGAAGGAGGTCATGCCCTCCGCGACCAGCCGGCGCAGCGCGGCCTCGGTCCCGTCGTCCCAGCGCGTCACGCCGAGGTGAAAGGTGTAGTCGCAGGCGCTCTGGCCCGCCGCCATGCCCGTCCAGGTCTGCCAGCCGTCCTCCAGCGCCTCGCTGCCCGCCGGGGCCAGCATCTCGATATAGGTGGTCGTGCCGCCGATCAGGGCCGCCTGCGAGCCGGTCGCGTGCGTGTCCTTGGCGAAGGTGCCCATGAACGGCAGGTGGATGTGGACGTGCGGGTCGATGAAGCCGGGAAACACGTACTTGCCGCTGGCGTCGATGACCTGCGCGCCTTCGGGCACGGGCAGGTGCTCGCCGATCTGGGCGATCTGTTCGCCCTCGACGAGGATGTCGGCCTTGTATCGCCGGCCGTCGGAGACGATTTCGCCGTTCTGGATGAGGAGGGTCACGGGTCAGGACTCCTATGTGGATCGCCGTTGAGTCTCAGATCAACCGAGCGGAGCGGGTGGCGAAGAGAGGATGTCGGAGCCGAAATGGAGAGAGTTCGGCGCTTTCCCGGAAACTCGCGATGAGAGCTGCGACATCCTCAGTGGATCTCGAAGCCGTTCTCGGCCCGGAAGGCTTCCATTGCACCCCACTGCTGGGTCACGGCAGGCTGCTGGGCGCTGAGCTGGTCCCAGGTGACATGCGGGCGGTGGCTCGGCACGCTGACCATCTCGATGCAGCCGTCCACCGGGCACACGTTGGCGCACAGCGCGCAGCCCACGCAGTCCGACTCGCGGATGACCGGGCGCGGGCGGCCCACGCTGACCTCCTTGCCGCCCGCGCGCAGGTCGTAGCCGGGGTCCACCCGCACGCCCGCCGGATCGTGCAGGTCGATGCACTGGTGGGCCGTGTCGTTGCAGGCCACGTAGCAGAGGTTGCACCCGATGCACTTGTCGGCGTGGATGCGCGCCACCGCCTGATACCCCAGGTCGAGCTGCCCGAAGGTGCTCACCTGCGGCACCGCGCGGCCCGCCACGTCGTCGATGCTCGCAAAGCCCTTGTCGTCCATCCAGTTGCTCAGGCCGTCGATCATGTCCTCGACGATGCGGTAGCCGTAGTGCATGGCCGCCGTACACACCTGCACCGAGGTCGCGCCCAGCAGCAGGAATTCGGCGGCGTCGCGCCAGGTCTGGATGCCGCCCATGCCGCAGATGGGCACGCCGCTGCGGCGCACGTCCTCGTCAGTCACGAGTTCGGAGAGCAGGTTCAGGGCGATGGGCTTGACCGCCGGCCCCGCGTAGCCCCCGTGCGTGCCGCGCCCGCCGATGCTGGGCGTGATCTGGAGGGTGTCGAGGTCGACTTTCATGATCGAGTTGATGGTGTTGATGAGCGACAGAGCGTTGGCCCCGCCCGCCAGGGCCGCGTGCGCCGGCTCGGTGATCCGGGTGATGTTCGGCGTGAGCTTCACGATGACCGGCAGCCGGGTGACGCTGGTGACCCAGTGGGTGTTCAGCTCGCACATCTCGGGGACCTGCCCCACCGCCGCGCCCATGCCGCGCTCACTCATGCCCTGGGGGCAGCCGTAGTTCAGCTCGATGCCGTCGGCGCCGGTGTCCTCGATCATCATCACGATGTCGCGCCAGGCCTTGGGGTCGGCGTCCACCATCGCCGAGACGATCACGGCGCGGTCGGGCCACATCCGCTTGACCTCGGCGATCTCGCGCAGGTTGACTTCCAGCGGGCGGTCGGAGATGAGTTCGACATTGTTGATGGCCAGCAGGCGCTGCCCGCCCAGCGACAGGCCGCTGTAGCGGTTGGAGATGTTCAGGACCGGCGCGCCGATGGTCTTCCAGACCGCGCCGCCCCAGCCGTACTCGAAGGCGCGGTGGATCTGCGCGCCCGAGTTGGTGGGCGGCGCCGAGGCCAGCCAGAAGGGATTGGGCGCGCGGATGCCCGCGAAATTCACGCTCAGGTCAGCCATGGGTGGTCTCCGGGATACCCGTCTGGGGATGGTGGGCCTGGGCATAGAGCGGCAGGTGCCGGACCTCGGTGGGTACCTCGGGCTTCAGGGTCACGTCGGCCTTATGTCCCAGCGCGGCGCTGATGCTCACCGCCGCGATCTTGCCGTCCTGCACGGCCATCACGGTGCTGGCGCTGCCGCGCACGCGCACGCAGTCGCCGCCCGCCCACACGCGGTCCAGGCTGGTGCGCAGGTTCCCGTCCACGGCGATGTACCCGCCGTCCAGCCCCAGCCCCAGCTCGGCGGCCAGCGCGGGCTTTTCCTGCCCGATGGCCTTGACCACCGCGTCGCAGGGCAGCACGAACTCGCTGCCGGGCACGGCCTCGGGGCGCGGGCGGCCGGAGGCGTCGGCGGCCCCCAGCGCCATCTTCACGCAGCGCAGGCCCGTAACCCCTCCCTGCCCGTCCAGCTCGACCCCGACCGGCTGTGTCAGGAAGGCGAAGCCGATGCCCTCGTGCAGCGCGAATTCGTACTCGTGGCGGTAGGCGGTCATCTCGGCCTCGGTGCGGCGGTACACCATCACGACCTCGGCCCCGGCGCGGCGGGCCATCGTCGCGGCGTCGATGGCGGTGTTGCCCGCCCCGATCACGGCCACGCGGCGCGCGGGCGGCAGGTCCTGGGGCCGCAGCTTGGCCGTCTCGATGAACTCTAGGCCGTCGAGGACCGCCTCCTCGCCGGGAATGCCCATCGCGGGCACGGCCCCCAGGCCCAGGCCCAGGAATACGGCGTCGTGGTCCGCGAGCAGTCCGCTCAGGTCCGCGCGGGTCCGCAGTTCGTACCCGGTACGCACCTCGGCGCCCAGGGCACGGACCATCTCCACCTCGCGCTGGGCCACCTCGACCGGCTCGCGCAGCGAGATGATGCCGTAGGTCGAGAGGCCACCGGCCAGCTCGCGCTTTTCGAGCAGTGTCACCGCGTGCCCGGCCTTCGCCAGTTCGGCGGCGGCGCTGATCCCGGCCGGGCCGCTGCCGACCACCGCCACGCGCCGCCCGGTCGCCGGAGCAGGGGTAAACAGCGACAGGCCGCGCTCCTGCACGTGGTCCACGGCGTGGCGTTGCAGCCGCCCGATCTGGATGGGCTTGTGGTCGGCCCCCAGGACGCAGGCCCCCTCGCACAGCTCCTGCACCGGGCACACGCGGGCGCAGGTACCGCCCAGAAAGTTGCTCTCCAGGATGGTGCGCGCCGATCCGCGCAGGTTCCCGGTGCCGATCTTGCGGATGAAGGTCGGGATGTCGATGTGGGTCGGGCAGGCCTGCATGCACGGCGCGTCGTAGCAGTACAGGCAGCGGTTGGCCTCGACACTGGCCTCGTGCGCGGTCATGGGAGGCAGCAGTTCCTGCCAGGCGCTGCCGGTCGGGGAAAGGTCGGGGGCCGGAGAAGAAGCCTGCGGAGAGCCGGGCTGCGTCATGAAGGAACCTCGTCAGGGCGTGAAGTCAGGCGCGGAGGTCGAAGGCCCGGTTCAACCCTCACGGGAGCTGCTTTAACCGTTATGCATAATCTTGAGGGAGATAGATCGGTCCTGTCAATCGCCTATCTAGCCCAAAGATGCGCTGAGACGTCGGTTTTCTATCAAATCCATTTGGTAGAAAAATTGGACAGTCTGTCAAAAGAGAATATTGATGCAAAAAGACGCATATAAATACTCTCTATGTTTTCCGATCATGTCTTGTAACCTCATCCAGGCGCGGCAAAGGTGGGGGTGGAGATCATGACCAAAATGCATATTTCTGAATCATTCCTCAACGTTTTGCGAGATTGGCCGATCGAAGGCCCTAAAAAGGCCCTAATTTCTGTCAGAAGTCCAAAAATTTTTTGACAAAACGCAGGATGGGGCGGTGTCGAGACAGAACGCCACGGCCCAGGCGGTTGAAGGGGTTGATGGTCCAGTCTATCCCTCGCCGGACCTGGGTCGGCCGGGCATAGGCGCGTGCCGGGCGCGGCTTTCCAGAGCGGTGTGCCTCACGGTATCTTCAGCTATGTCCGACGTGGCCGCCCTGAAGGAGCAACATCGCCTGAGCGAACAGCTCCACGGCGTGCTGCACCGTCTGGGCGACTCGCAGCAGCCCCGGCTGGCCTGGGCGGAACTGCTGGAGGCGGCGGCGCAGGAATTCGCCCCCGACTTCGCCGAGGTCTGGGAGGTCGGCGAGCACGGGCTGCGGCCGATGGGGGCCACGGGCACCCTGCCGGGCGGGGCGGCCCGTCCGCCGGTAGAGTGGCCCCAGGCGCAGCAGGCGGCCTACCTGCTCGGTCTGTGCCGGACCCCCGAACAGCTGGGCGGCGAGCGGACGGACCGGGTCCTGTGGCCGCTGTGCCTGGACGGCGCGCCGCTGGGGCTGCTGCACCTGCAATTCGCGCAGGAGCGCTTCGTGTCGGCGGCCCAGCAGCGGTTTCTGGACAAGCTGACCCTGTACGGCGCGGCCACCCTGGGTCACCTGCTGGCCCGGCAGCGCGAGCGCGCGGTCTTCGCGGAGATGCAGCAGAGCGAGGAGCGGTCGCGCCGACTGCTTCAGGAAAGTCCGGTGCCGATCCTGAGCGGCACGCTCGGCGGCGGCCTGACTGGGGCCAACGACGCCGCGCTGCGCCTGCTCGGCTACGGGCGCGAGGAGTTCGTGCGCCGCGTTCCCGACTGGAACAGCCTGCTGGCCCCCGGACAGATGGACACCGCGCGGGAGGCCTTCGGGCAGGCGCTGCGCACTGGGCGGTCGGACCCGGTCGAGAAGGAGCTGCTCACGAGCGGCGGCGAGCGCATTCCGGTCGAGGCCTTTCTGGTCCGGGACGGTGAGGGCGAGGCGGGCGGCCTGGTGGGCTACCTGCGGGACCTGCGCTCCGAGCGGACCTTCCGCCGGCTGTGGACGAGCCGGGCCTCCAGCCTCCAGTCCCAGGTGGACCAGGGGCAGAGCGCCCTGGCCCGCCAGGCCGAGGAACTGCGCCAGAAGAACCTGGAGCTGGAGGCCCGGACCCGCGTGCTGGAGGGTTTCGCCGAGCTGACGCGGCACCTGACGCTGCACACCGATCCCTACCGGCTTATCGGCCGCGCGCAGGAGTTCACCCGCTCGCTGCTGCCCCAGACCTTCGCGCTGTACTACGAACCCGAAGACGGGCTGTGGCGCGTGCGCTCGCAGGTGGGCGACACGGGCAGCCCCGCGCTTCAGGAGGTACTGGACACCGGGCTGCCCTACCACAGCAGCGCCTATCTGCTCGTGCCCTGGCAGACCCGCCGGCCCTACTACACCGACGAGTACACCCTGGAAACCGATCCGGCCCTGTCGGACCACCTGACGCCGCAGGAGCTGCCGATCCAGACGGTCGCCACCCTGCCGGTGCTCGTCCACGGCGAGGTGCGCGGCGTGTTCGCGCTGGGCCTGAACGTCGCCCAGTCCTGGACCCGTGTGGACCGGGTCATCGTCGAGAGCGTGGTCCACAACCTCGGGCTGGCGCTGGAGCGCGCCGAGCAGGCCCAGGCCCTGCAACAGCGCACGCGCGAACTGGAGCGCAGCAACGCCGAACTCGAACAGTTCGCCTTCGTCGCCAGCCATGACCTCCAGGAGCCGCTGCGCAGCGTGTCGAGCTTCGCGCAGCTGCTCGCCCTGCGCTACGGCGACAACGGCGATCCGCGCGTGGCCCGCTACGTTTCCTACATCACCGAGGGCACCGAGCGGATGCGTCTGCTGATCGACGATCTCCTGACCTTTTCGCGTATCGGCAGCCGGCCCCGGCCCTTCGTGGCCGTCCGGCTGGCGACGCAGGCCGAGCAGGTGAGCCGCGATCTCGTCGGCCGGGTAGAGGACCAGGGCGGTTCGCTGACGATCGGGGCGCTGCCGCAGGTGCAGGGGGACCCCGCGCAGTTGCGGCTGGTCCTCGCCCACCTGCTGGACAACGCCCTGAAATTCAGGTCGCCCCAGCGCCCTCCCCAGGTCGAGGTGTCGGCGCGGCGGCTGGGGCAATGGGTGCAGGTGACCGTACAGGACAACGGCATCGGTATCGACGAGCGGCACTACGAGCAGGTGTTCACCATCTTCCAGCGCCTGCACAGCCGCGAGCAGTACGCCGGCAACGGCATCGGCCTGCCGCTCGTCCGCAAGATCGTGGAGCGTCACGGCGGGCAGGTGTCGCTCGACTCGGTGCCGGGGCAGGGCACCCGCGTCGTGTTCACGCTGCGCGCCGCGACCGACGATCCCAGCGGGGACGACTGAGCCGCCCGCGCCGGGCCGAGCCGCAACGGCGCTGCAACGCCCCTCTGCCTAGCTTGGCCCTGTGCCCGTATGTCCGGCGTGCCCCGAGCGGGCCGCCACGTGCCCAGGAGGCCTGCCATGAACGTGAGTGCCCGTCCGTCCCGGTTCCCGACCCGTCTGCGCCGCGCCCTCGCCCTGAGTCTGCTGCCGTCGGTGGCCCTCGCTGCGCCCACCACGCTGGTGCTGGGGGGGCAGCCGGTCACGCTGAACACCACCGTGATCGGCGGGGTCACGTATGTCCGGCTCACGGACCTCAAGGCGGCCCTCACGGCGCAGGGCGGGGCCAACGCCAAGGCCAGTGTCGAAGGCTGCGTGAACGAGTGGCTCTTCAACGGGATCGAGCGGCTGCGTGTCACGAAGGTCCGCCCGGTGCAGGACCGCTACTACGGTGACGGCTGGGGCGTGACGGTCGAGCTCAGGAACGGCGCGCAGGAAACGCTGACGCTGGACCACGCCGGCGTCGCGTACAACGGAGCGGTCAGTCTGGCTTTCGCCGACGGCGACAGCTGGAGCAAGAGCTGGCGCGAGGGCTGGCAGGACAAGACCTACGCCCGGCTGCAACAGGGCACCGGTACCGTCTACGAGTTTCAGATTTTTCCCGAAAGCCGGATGGAGGCGGCCGCCGTCGCCGCCTCCGCGCCCCAGAAGTTCCTGCTGGAAGTCGGCGCGAAGAACCCCGACCACGTCAAGGCCAACTTCAGCGTGTCCGACCCGAGTTTCCGCGTGGACCTGACCTGCCGGAAGTAGGCCGGAAGGAGGGGGGCCAGCCACGCGGACGTGCTGCCCCCCTGAGCCCTGCGAAGCTCAGGCCTCGCGGGCGGTCTTGAGGGCCCTGGCCCACCAGTTCAGCTCGTCGAGCATGGCCTGCACGCCCGGCTGGAGGTGCGCCATGTCCTCGAGGGCCGCGCCCTGCTGCCACGCCCCGAAGAAGTCCGCGCCCTGGATGTGAACGCCGGTCCGGGTCGGGGCCATCTGCAACTCGACCGCGATCTGCCGGAGCTGTTCGATGGCCCGCGCCGCGCCCACCGAGCCGTAGCCCACGAAGGCGGCGGGCTTCTTGTTCCACTCGGGATAGGCGTAGTCCAGGGCGTTTTTCAGGACGGCGGTCGGGGCGTGGTTGTACTCGGCCGTCAGGAAGATATAGCCGTCGAATTCCGCGACCTTGTGCTGCCAGCGCACCGCGACCTCGTTCTGCGACGGAGCGTAGGCGTTCGAGGCGACCTCGTCGAAGAAGGGCAGGGGAAAGTCGCGCAGGTCCACGAACTCGTAGTCGGCGTCGCTGCGCTGCGAGACGATGCCGCGCAGCCAGTCGGCCGGCTTGTCGGCGAAACGGGCAGCGCGCGTGCTGCCGATGATGACCGCAATCTTGACCATGAAGTTCCTCCGAGGAGCAGGGATGGGCCGGCGCGGCAGCGGACCCGCCGCGCCGGCGTCACGCTAGCACGGGGCCGGACGCGGCCCGCCGGGCAGACCGTTTCCTGACAGGCGGCGGCGCATCATGAAGTTCCGGTAAACACTTCTTGAGCATCCTGTGGCCGGTCTGCCCCCCTTCCCCCGTTCAGGAGACGTTCCCATGACCCAGCCGTCCCGCCGCCGTTTCGCCGCCCTGCCCGCGCTGCTGCTCCCTGCCCTGCTGCTGGGGGCCTGCGGCCAGGACCCCTCGCCGGCCGGCGCCGCGCCGCCCGCCGCCGCCGCGCCCGCACCGCAGACGCCCCCCGCGAGGGCGCTGGGCCAGGTGTACGAGCTGCGGTTCCAGAACGTGGGCGCGCAGGGCCAGCCGACCTCCAGCCTGACGCTGGTGGGTGGAGGCCGGGTGTCCGGCGACCTGGGCGCGCAGGCCCTGACCGACGTGGGAGACGGGCAACTGGGCTTCGCGCTCGTCGCCACCGACACCTTCTCGGTGGGGGGCGTGCGGCACCTGCGGGCGGTCTACCGCGTGACGAACAACACCGGCCGGGCGCTCGAACACCTGACCTTCGTGCCGGTGAACACCGACGAGGACGGCGACCCCGCCACCGTCACCTCCTCGGCCCCGACGGTGGGGGCCACCTACTTCAAGGGCCTGACGACCTACGGCGGCACCGACGCCTCGGGCCGGGCGACCGCCCTGAGCGCCGTGACCGGCAAGACCCTGAGTGCGGCGCAGGGCGCGGCCGTCACCGACCCCGAGGCGACGCCTTACACGGCGCTGGACACCTCGCCCCTCACCCCCAGCGCGCCCTCCGGCCTGGTCATTGCCGGGCGGGCGGGTGCGGGCTGGCGCCTGCCCACGGCCCTCGCGGCGGGGGCCAGCGCCAACCTGACCTTCGCGGTGGACCTCCAGAGCGACACGCCCCAGACCGACCCCTTCAACTTCAGCGTGGTGGTGGCGGCGGGTGACGACGTGAACACGGCCCCCACCATCGCCCCGGCGGCGACCAGCACCCCGCGCCTGAGCCTGGGCGCGGGAACGGCGACCGTGAGCGGCGTGCTGGGCGATCCCACCGACCCGGCGAGCACGGCGGGCCTGGGCTTCACTGTAGGTGACCGCGAATCGGCGGCGGGCGACCTGAGCGTCACGGCAGTCAGCAGTGACCCCGGCGTGGCCACCGCCACGCTGTCGGGCAGCGGCGCCGACCGGACCCTGAAGATCGTGCCGCAGGGCGTGGGCAAGGCGACGGTCACCGTGACGGTATCGGACGGCGCGCTGAGCAGCCGCTATGTCGTGGACTACGCGGCCAGCAAGGCGTCGGGCACGCCCGCGACCTCGCGCTTCCACACCGGCGAGAGCAACGCATCGAGCGCCCAGGCCCTGGACGCCGACACGATGCTCGTGGCCGACGACGAGTTCAATGCCCTGCGCCTGTACTCGCGCAGCCAGTCGGGCCTGCCGCTGGCCAGTTTCGATTTCAGCAGCCAGCTCAGCCTGCCCGACGCCGCCAACCCCGAACTCGACCTGGAAGCCAGCACCCGCAGCGGCGACCGCCTGTACTGGTTGGGGTCGCACAGCAACAGCCGCACCGGCAAGGTGCGCGCCAACCGCTACCGCCTGTTCGCCACCGACCTGAGCGGCAGCGGCGCCGGCGCCACCCTGAGCTTCGTGGGCCACTACGACAACCTGCGCGCGGACCTGATCGCCTGGGACAATGCGGGCGGGCACGGCCTGGGGGCAAAGTATCTGGGCCTGGACGCCAGCGCGGCGACCGGCGTGGTGCCGGAGGCCGAGGACGGTTCGGGCTTCAACATCGAGGGCCTGAGCTTCGCGCCGGGCAGCGCGACGACCGCCCTGCTGGGTTTCCGCGCCCCGAACGAGCCGGCCACCGCGCGCCGGGCCGCCTTGATCGTGCCCGTGACCAATTTCACGGCCCTGGTGACGGGAACGGCCACGAAGGCGACCTTTGACCCGCCGGTGCTGCTCGACCTCGGGGGGCGCGGCGTCCGCGAGCTGAAGTGCAACGCCAGCGGCTGCCTGATCCTGGCCGGCCCGGCGAGCGGCGGCGGCAACTTCGCGCTGTATACCTGGAGCGGCGACCGCGCCGACCCCGCGCAGTTCCGGGGTGACCTCTCGGCCCTCGCGGCCGACAGCGACGGCAGCCTGGAGAGCCTGGTGGACCTGCCCGGCGGCGGCCTGACCACCCCGGCGGCCGACGGCGGCAGCGTACAGGTGCTCTCCGACAACGGCGACACGGTCTATGCCGGCGACGGCGTGATCGCCAAGGACGCCCCCGCGCTGTGGCAGAAGTTCCGTAGCGACGTGGTGACCCTCGGCGCGGCCCAGACCTGCACGGTGAACGGTGTGACGGTCTCGCCGGCCTCGGCCAGCGTGGCGGTCGGCGCGCAGACCACCTTCACCGCCGCCGTGAGCACCTCGCCCGCTGGCTGCCCCGTCACGGTGACCTACGCCAGCACCGACACCAGTGTCGCCACCGTGAACCCCACGACTGGTGTGGCGACCGGGGTGGCCCAGGGGACCGCCGGCATCACGGCGACGGCCAGCGCGGGCTACGGCAGCGCCCCCGTGAGCAGCTCTCCGGCCACGCTGAATGTCAATGCCGCCCCCGACTACAGCCTGAGCCTGGGCAACCCCAGTCCGGCGACCTTCACGGCGAGCGCGGGAGGCGGCGCGTCGGCGGCCCTCACGCTGAAGGCCAGCGGGGGGTACAGCGGCGCCCCCACCTTCACCGTCGCCAGCAGCCCGGCCGGGGTGACCGGCAGCGTCAGCGGTTCGGGCGGCGCCTTCACGGTCAATCTGAGCGTGCCCGCCGGCCTCGCACCGGGCAGCTACAGCCTGAGCGTGACCGGCACGGACGGCGCCCTGAGCCGCACCTCCAACGCCGTGACGGTGACGGTCGCGGCGGCCACGGCACCGAACGTGGTCGTCTACCGCGTGGGGGACGGCAGCGCGGCCCTGAGCAGCGTGGGTACCGCCGTATTCCTCGATACCTTCAAGACCGACACGGGCGCCCTGCTCAGGACCCTGGCGATGCCCACGGCCACCAGTGGCACCAACCGCGCCCTGGTCGCCAGCGGTTCGGCCACCTCCGAGGGACTGCTCACGCGCTCGGCCGACGGAAGATATCTGCTCGTGCCGGGCTACGGCGCGGCGGTCGGCACGGCGAGCGTCGCGGGCACGGCCGCCACGGCGGTCCCACGCGTGGTCGGGCGGGTGGACGCGGCGGGTACGGTGGACACGACCACGGCCCTGACGGACGCGGCCAACAGCAACAACATCCGCAGTGCGGCGAGCCCGGACGGCAGCGCCCTGTACGTCTCGGGCGGCGCGGGCGGCGTGCGGTTCGCCCCACTGGGGGGGACGACCAGCACGCAGCTCAGTACCACCGTCACCAACCTGCGGCAGGTGAACGTGTTCGGGGGGCAGCTCTACGTCTCGACCGGCAGCGGTAGCGCCGTGCGTCTGGGCACGGTCGGCAGCGGCGCGCCCACCGCCCCGGGCCAGACCATCACCAACCTGCCGGGCCTGCCGACCTCGGGGAGTCCCTTCGCCTTCTACTTCACCAAACTGGGCACGGGCAGCGCCGCCGTGGACACCGTCTATATCGCCGACGATGCGGCGAACACGGGTATCCAGAAGTACAGCTTCGACGGCAGTATGTGGACAGCCCGGGGCGCGGTCGGCAGTGCGAGCGACCAGCTGCGTGGCCTGACCGGCGTGACCAGCGGCGGCAGCGTGACCCTGTTCGCCACCTCCGAAAAGAAACTGCTCAGCCTCACCGATGCCAGCGGCTTCGGCGGCACGCTGAGCGGAACACCGACGACCCTGGCGACGGCGGGCACCAACACCGCTTTCCGGGGCGTGGCGCTGGCCCCGCAGAACTGAGGGCAGGAGGCATAGGAGGGGAGGGACCGCGTTCGTCCCTCCCCTCTCCTGTCGGCCGTCAGGCAGCCAGGGTGTCCAGCAGGGCCTGACAGGCCGCCTCGCAACGGTGGCAGACCTCGGCGCACACGGCGCAGTGGGCATGGTGCCCGGCGTGTTTCCGGCATTCGTCGCCGCAGGCCCTGCAGGCGGCGAGGCAGGCCTGGAGCTGGGCACGCACGACCTCGGCGCGCGACTCGGTCTGGCGCGTCAGGACCCGCCCGGTCGCCACGCAGATGTCGGCGCAGTCGAGGTCGAGGCGGATACAGGGCACCATCATCTGGAGGTCGGCTTCGGCGAGGCAGGCGTCGGCGCAGGACGTGCAGACCTGGGCACACTCGGCACAGGCGGCGACGCAGTCCAGCAGCGTCTGCGCATCGCCGGTCCGGTCGGCGTGGGGGTGGGTCTGGAGCATCCGGGTCAGGGCCGGAAGGTGGTCGGTCGTCATGGGCATCTCCTGCGGGGCGGTGAAAGGCGGAAAGGGAAGGGCAGACCTCCCCAGCGTGCGTTTCCGCGCCGGGTCCCGGTGAAGAAAGCCGGTCGGGTCGCCTTCGCGCAACCTTGAGGCGAGCTTCAGGCGTGGGGGCCCGGCGCGGCGTCGGGGCGTCCGGATCAGTCCCGGCTGATGACGTAGACGTCCACGTTGCGTGTCTCGCGCAGCACGGTCTTGATGATGTCGCCGCGCAGGAATTCGGTGAGGCGCGAGCGGCTCGTCTCGCCCATGACGACCTGCGTCGCGTGGATCTCCTGCACGAAGCGCACGAGGACCGGCGCCACGCTGCCCTGGGCGTCGAGGACATGAAACTGCCCGCCCAGCGCCGCCGTGATGGCCCGGAAGGTGCCCAGCATCCGCGACTGCTCGGCGCTCAGGCGCGCGGGCCGGATGGTCACGACATGCAGCTCGCCGTGCAGTCGCTCGGCCAGCTGCCCGCCCCGGCGGATCAGGCGGCTGCCCGTCTCCTCGGCGGCGATGGCGACCACGACCCGCTCCTGTACGCCGGGCTGGCCCTCGGGGGCGTCCATCTCGACCGCGTTGGCGACCTGTCGCAGCGCGATCTCGCGCAGGGCCGTGAGGTTGGCGACCGTAAAGAAGTTGGTCAGCGACTGCTCGATCTTCTCGGGGCCGTAGATGTGCCCGGCCCGCAGCCGCGCCCGGAGGTCGTCGGGCGGCAGGTCCACGAACACGAGTTCGTCGGCGCCGTGCAGCACCGCGTCGGGCAATCTCTCGCGTACACGCACCCCGGTCAGGCGGGCCACCGTGTCGTTCAGCGATTCGAGGTGCTGCACGTTCACGGTCGAGAGCACGTCTATGCCGGCGTCGAGCAGCGTCTCCACATCCTGCCAGCGTTTCTCGCGCGGGCTGCCGGGCGCGTTGGTGTGGGCCAGTTCGTCCACGAGGACCACGCCGGGGCGCCGGGCGATCAGGCCGTCCACGTCCAGCTCGCCCAGGGTCACGCCGCCGTGCGCGAGGACGCGGCGCGGAAAGACCGGCAGGCCCTCGGCGGCCTGCACCGTGCCCCGCCGCCCGTGCGTCTCCAGCACGCCGATCAGGGCGTCCTCGCCGCGCTCCAGGCGCTCGCGCAGTTCGTTCAGGGCGCGGGTGGTCTTGCCCACCCCCGCCGCCATGCCCACGAAGATCTTGTAGACGCCGCGCGTGCGCCGCGCCTCGCCTCCGGGACGGGACAGCGAGAGGCGTTCGGGCTGGCGCGCTTCGGTCACGGGGTCTCCACGGGCTCCTTTTTACCGCGCCGCGTCGAGCGCGAGGTTCAGGCGCAGCACGTTGACGCCCGGCTGCCCCAGGCCCAGTGCGCCCGTCTCGGTGTTCGCGGCGACCAGGGCGCGCACCTGCGCCGCGTCCAGTCCGCGCGCGCGCGCCACCCGCGCCACCTGAAGCTCGGCCCCGGCGGGCGAGATGTGCGGGTCCAGCCCCGCGCCCGAGGCGGTTAGCAGGTCCACCGGGATCTGCGAGGCGGCCACGCCCTCACGCGCCGCGATTTCCTTGGCGCTGGCCTGCGCGCGCTCACGCAGCGCCGGGTTGCTCACCGCGAGGTTGGACCCCGAGGCGCCCATGGGGTCGTACCCCGTCCCCGCCGCGCTGGGCCGCCCGATGAAGTAGGTGTCGCCCGTAAAGGTCTGCCCGACGAGCGCCGAGCCGACGACCTTGCCGCCCTGCTCGATGAGCGAGCCGTTCGCCTGCCTGGGAAAGAGGCTGCCCGCCGCGAGGGTGGTCACGAGGGGGTAGAGCAGCCCCACGAGCGCCAGCCACAGCAGCGTGAAGCGCAGCCAGGCCAGGAAACCGGGTTGGGGGGCGGTGTCGGTGGGGGAGGGAGTGGTCACGGAAATCTTCTCCTTCAGAAGCCCAGCACGCCGAGCGCCAGGTCGATGAGTTTGATGCCGACGAAGGGCACGAGGACGCCGCCCAGGCCGTAGATGAGCAGGTTGCGGGCCAGCAGGGCGTCGGCGCTGCCGGGGGTGTAGCGCACGCCCTTGAGGGCCACCGGAATCAGGGCCGGAATGACGAGCGCGTTGAAGATGACGGCCGAGAGGATGGCGCTTTCGGGGCTGCGCAGGGCCATCACGTTCAGGGGCGCGAGCGCCGGGAGCTGCGCGGCGAACAGCGCGGGCAGCACCGCGAAATACTTCGCCACGTCGTTGGCGATGGAGAAGGTCGTCAGCGCGCCGCGCGTCATGAGGAGGCCCTTGCCGATCTCGACGACCTCGATGAGCTTGGTGGGGTCCGAATCGAGGTCGATCATGTTGGCGGCTTCCTTGGCGGCCTGGGTGCCGCTCTGCATCGCCAGCCCCACGTCGGCCTGGGCCAGGGCCGGGGCGTCGTTGGTGCCGTCGCCCATCATGGCGACCAGCTTGCCGCCCTGCTGCTCCTCGCGGATCATGCGCAGCTTGTCCTCGGGGGTCGCCTCGGCCAGGAAACCGTCCACGCCGGCCTCGCGGGCGATCGCCTCGGCGGTCAGGGGGTTGTCCCCGGTGATCATCACCGTGCGCAGGCCCATGCGGCGCAGCTGCTCGAAACGTTCGCGCATTCCCGGCTTCACGATGTCGGACAGCGCCACCACGCCCAGCAGGCGGTCGTTCTGGATGACGACCAGCGGCGTGCCGCCCCCGCGCGCCACCTCGTCCACCAGCGGCTGAAGCTCGGGCGGCACGCGGCCCCCGCGCTCGGCGGCGAGGCGGGCGATGCGGTCGGACGCGCCCTTGCGGATGCTCGACAGGCCGCCCACGGCCGGGAAGTCCACGCCGCTCATGCGGGTCTGGGCGGTGAATTCCACGAACTCCGCGCCGCCCGGCGTCTCTACGGTCACGCCCTGGCTGCGGGCCAGCGCCACGATGCTCTTGCCTTCGGGCGTCGGGTCGGCCAGCGAGGCGAGGGCGGCCAGGCGCGCCA
This sequence comes from Deinococcus gobiensis I-0, assembly GCF_000252445.1. GTDB lineage: Bacteria > Deinococcota > Deinococci > Deinococcales > Deinococcaceae > Deinococcus > Deinococcus gobiensis. Next base: position 706,636 of record NC_017790.1, read on the forward strand.
GTTCGACCTCGGTCACGCCGGGCAGCGGCGCGAATCGGGTCGCCTGCCGGTCCCCGATGGTGATGGTGCCGGTCTTGTCGAGCAGCAGCACGTCCACGTCGCCCGCGACCTCGACCGCCTTGCCGCTCTTGGCGATCACGTTGGCCTGGAGGGCCCGGTCCATTCCCGCGATGCCGATGGCGGGCAGCAGGCCGCCGATGGTCGTCGGGATCAGGCATACGAGCAGCGCCACGAGCGTCACCACATTCACCTCGGCCCCGGCAAAGCGCGACAGGGGCAGCAGCGTGGCCACCACGATCAGGAACACCAGCGTGAGTGCCGCGAGCAGGATGGACAGGGCCAGTTCGTTGGGGGTCTTCTGGCGGCTCGCGCCTTCGACCAGCGCGATCATGCGGTCCAAGAAGCTCTCGCCGGGCTGCGAGGTCACGCGCACCACGATGCGGTCGGACAGCACCCGCGTGCCGCCGGTCACGCCGCTGTGGTCGGTGCCCGCCTCACGGATCACCGGCGCGCTCTCGCCGGTGATGGCGCTCTCGTCCACCGAGGCCAGGCCTTCCACCACTTCGCCGTCGCCGGGGATCATCTCGCCGGCCTCGACCACGATCAGGTCGCCGGGGGCGAGGCGGGTGCTGGGCACCACCTCTTCCTGGCCATTCACCAGCCGCCGGGCGGGCGTGTCCTCGCGGGCCGAGCGCAGGGTCGCGGCCTGGGCCTTGCCGCGCGCCTCGGCCAGCCCCTCGGCGAAGTTGGCGAACAGCACCGTGAACAGCAGCAGCAGCGTGATGCCCAGTTCGTAGCCCCACGAGCGGCCCGAGGCGAGGTTCATGACCGTGAGGACCGCCGTGAGGACGCCGCCCACGAGCACCACGAACATCACGGGATTCTTGGCCATCGCGCGCGGGTCGAGCTTGACGAAAGACGCGCGCAGGGCGTTCAGGAGCAGGGCCGAGGAGAAGATGCTGTTCGGCGCTTTGGGGGGCTGGGCAGTGGTCATGGTTGGTCCTGTGCGGTGGCGGATTGAGCGGCGGCGGCCTGCGAAACGGTCCGGTTCAGCGTGAGCTGTTCGGCCACCGGCCCCAGCACCAGCGCCGGGGCGAAGTTCAGGAGTTGCAGCAGCAGCATGACGCTCAGGAGCATCCCGGCGAACACGGGCGTATCCACCCGCAGCGTGCCGCTGGTTTCGGGGGCGGCCTTCTTGGCGGCGAGCAGGCCGGCGATCGCCAGCGGCCCCAGGATGGGCAGGAAGCGCGCCAGGATGAGCACGACCGCGCAGGTCACGTTCCACCACGGCGTGTTGTCGCCCAGGCCCTCGAAGCCGCTGCCGTTGTTGGCGAAGGCCGAGTTGTACTCGTAGAGCACCTGCGACAGCCCGTGGAAACCGGGGTTCGAGTTGGCGGTGATCGAAGGCATCGCCAGCGCCGCCGCCGTGAAGCCCAGCACCAGCAGCGGCTGGAGCAGGATGATCAGCGAGGCGATCTTCATCTCACGGACCTCGATCTTGCGCCCGAACAGCTCGGGGGTGCGCCCGACCATCAGCCCGGCGATGAACACGGTCAGGACCACGAAGATCAGCATGTTGATCATGCCCACGCCGATGCCGCCGTACACGTCGTTCAGGAACATGCCGAGCTGCGGCACCAGCCCGCCCAGCGGCGTGAACGAGTCGAGCATCCCGTTGACCGACCCGCTGCTCGTCTGGGTGGTGACGGCCCCCCACAGCGCGGTGGCGTCGGCCCCGAAGCGCACTTCCTTGCCTTCCATGTTGGGACCCAGCGCCGAGAGGCCCTGAAGCGCCGCGTTCGGGCCGCGCTCGGCCAGCACCGCGCCGAGGGTCAGCGCCGCCGACATCACGCTCATGACCGCCATGATCGCCACCCCGAAACGGGCGCGGTTCAGGAAGCGGCCGGTGGCGACCACCAGCGAGACCGGAAACAAGATGATGCTCACGAGTTGCAGGAGGTTCGACAGCGGGGTGGGGTTTTCCAGCGGCGTGGCCGAGTTGGGGCCGTACCAGCCGCCGCCGTTCGTGCCGAGCTGCTTGATGGCGACCATCGCGGCGACCGGTCCGACCGGAATGGTCTGGGTGGTGACGGTCTGGCCCTGGGTCGTCTGCGGCTGGACCAGGGTGGCCGTCTTCGCGCCGCTGAAGGTGCTGGGCACGCCCTGCCAGGTCAGCAGCAGCGCGAGGATGAAGGACGTGGGCACCAGGAACCCGACCGCCCGCGTCACGTCGAGGTAGTAGTTGCCGACGTTCTTTTCGCCCTTCAGGCCGCGCAGCACGGCGAACAGGGCCGCCATGCCGACGGCGGGGGTCACGATCTGGAGGGCTGTGATCCCCACCATCTGCGAGAGGTAGGACAGGCCGCTCTGGCCGCTGTAGTGCTGCTGGTTGGTGTTGGTGATGAAACTGGCGGCCGTGTGCAGGGCCGTGTCCCAGCGCATGCCGGCTATGCCGTCGGGGTTCAGGGGCAGGCCGCCCTGAAACAGGAAGACGAGGTAGGCGGCGACGCCGAGCAGCACGTTGGTGCCCAGGAGCGCCGCGCCGTACTGCCGCCAGGTCATGCCGCGTGAGGCGTCCACGCCGCTCAGGCGCAGGAAGCCGGACGTGAGGCGCGAGGCGGGGGCCGCGAAGACCCGCGCGATGAGGGCGCCCAGGGGAATCGCCAGCGCGAAGGCCAGCGCGTAGGTCAGGAAGATATCCACAACTTCACAGCCTCTCGGGAACGAGGACGAACGCCGCTGCGGCCCCGAACAGGGCCAGCAGGATCAACAGGCCGATGACCGCGCCCATCTCAGAACTTTTCCGCGCGCACGAGGGCGTAGAGCAGATAGGCGGCCAGCAGCAAGACAATGAGGAGAAGGGCAAGGTCCATAAGCGGCATCCTCTTCCCCGGTGGCCTGACCCGGTATCCTGCTTCCGGCCACACGTCTGGCCATATGGCCAGTGGCCGGCCCGCGCCCAGGCATTAGGCTGCGGGTTCAGGGGCGGCCCCGTGCCCAGCCCCCTTTTCCCGGAGACCCATGCCTGTCGTCAGAGCCAATCCGATTTCCCCCGCCGACCCGGTGGCCCCGGCCGCGCCCGAGGGACCGGCCACCGTCTTTCCCCTGAGCGAACGCGCGCTGCTGGGGCTGTGCCTGGGCCTGGTGCTGCTCGTCACGCTGATCGACGTGCTGACCCCGGCGTCGCTGGTGGTCGGTACGCTGCTCAGCGCGCCCATCGCGCTGGCGGCGCTGGGGGTGTCGCGCGCCTGGACCCTGCGCCTGATCGCCCTGGTGCTGGCGGGCAACGTCTTCGCGGCGCTGTTCAACGGTCTGCGCGACGGCGTGTCGGGCACCGATCTCGTCAACCGGGTCATCAGCGTACTCGCGGCGCTGCTCGTCGGGGTGCTCACGCTGCGCGCCCGCGAGGCCTCGGCGCGCGCCGCCCGCCTGACCGAGGAAGGCCGGCGACTGAGCCGCGAGCGGGCGCTGCGTGCGCTGGTCGAGGCGGTCAGCGGGCCGTTCGGCCAGGACGAGTTCGTGGGACGCGCCGCCCAGGCCCTGCGCGAACTGTCGGGGGCCGAACGGGTCGAGATCGGCAGCGTGGACCGCGCCGTGCTGGCCGCGCCGCACGGCCTGAGTCCCGAACACGGCCCCAGCCGCCTGGGCCAGCGGCTGCCGCTGGAGGTGCTGGCCCGTCCTGCCGGCACCGGGCGCGTGTGGGCGACCGGCGGCGGCGACCTGCTCCTGGCGCGGCTCTCGCGGCCCAACGGCGAGGACCTGTTGCTGCTGCTGACCCGCCCCACCGCCGCCCCCGACGTGCTGGAGGAAGCGGTGTTGACGCTGCAACCCCTGCTCGACCGTACGGCGCTGCTCGACGACCTGCGGGTCAGGCAGGCCCAGCTTCAGGAACGCGGCGAACTCATGCAGGACCTCGTGTACGCCCTGAGCCACGACCTGCGCACCCCCCTGATGGCCAACACCATGAACATGCGCTCGGCCCTCAAGGGGGCCTACGGGCCGCTGCCCGAGGACTACCGCTCGACGCTGCGTCACGGTCTGGACGCCAACGCGGCGCTGCTGGCCCTGGCCGATCAGCTCCTGCTGGTCGCCAAATACGAGAGCGGCGAGCAGGAGGACCCGCTGGGCAGCGTGGCCCTGCGCGACGTGGTGCTGGGGGTCATCAGCCAGCTCACGGGGCGCGCGGAGGAACAGGGTGTGACCTTCGAGACCGGTCTGGAGGGCGTGCGCGTGCCGGGGCTGGGCCATGACCTGCGCCGCGCCGCACAGAACCTGCTGGAAAACGCCGTGCGCTTCAGTCCGCCGGGCGGCGTGGTGCGCGTGACCCTGACCGCCGAGGACGGCGAAGCGGTGCTGCGGGTGCTGGACCAGGGGCCGGGCATCGCGCCGGGCCGCGAGGCCACGCTGTTCCAGCGCTTCCGGGCGGGCGGCGCGGGCGGCGGCACTGGCCTGGGGCTGTACCTCACGCGCCGCATCGCCGAGGCGCACCGGGGCCGCGTGACCTACACCCGCACCGCGAACGCCCAGAGCGTGTTCAGCCTGTGGCTGCCCCTGGAGGCCCCATGACCCCCTCACCCATCCGCGTGCTGCTCGTCGAGGACCACGCCTTCACGCGCGACGGCCTGCGCGCCGCCATCAACCTGGAAACCGACCTGCGGGTGGTCGCCGAAGCCCGCAGCGGCGAGGAAGGCCTGGAAAAGCTGGCCCACACGGCGGTGGACGTGGCGGTCCTCGACATCGGCCTGCCGGGCATGGACGGCATCGACCTGGCGGCCGAGATCAAGCGCGGGTGGCCGACCACGCGCGTCGTGATGCTCACGGCCCACAACCTGCGCGAGGAGGTGCTCGCGGCGCTGGCCTCGGGGGCCGACGCCTACTGCCTCAAGAGCGGCGACCCCGACCTGCTGCTGCTCGCCATCCGGGCCGCCGCCGCCGGCAGCGCGTACCTCGACCCGCAGGTGGCGCACCACGTTCTGGGCAGCATCCGCGCGCCGCACGCCGTCTCGCCCCTGACCCCGCGCGAGACCGAGGTGCTGCGCCTGATCGCCGAGGGCCAGGGCAACAAGGAGATCGCCGCGCATCTGGGCATCAGCGTCAGCACCGTCAAGTTGCACGTGCAGGACCTCCTGGTCAAGCTCCAGGCCGCCGACCGCACCCAGGCCGCCGTGCAGGCGCTGCGGCGCGGCCTGCTGTAGGGCGCGCGCTGGCTGGCCTGGCGCGCCCTGGATCATGGGCGGGGCCGCCTACTTGCCGAGACCGGCCTTGTCGGCGAGCTGCTGGGCGGCGGCCGCGGCGCTCTGGGCATTTTTGTTCGCCACGAACTGGTCGATCACCGCGCCGAACGCGCTGGTGAAGCTCTCGGGCGCCACCGCGCCGTGCGTCATGCTCCCGATGATCTTGTCCTTCTTCCAGTCGGTCGCCGCGCTGCGCGAATAGGTGCTGTAGCGCCGGATGTCGCTGTCGAGGCGTGCGGCGATGCTGCCCTTGAGGGGGTTGAAGGTGTCCTGGCCCTGCCTGCTGCCCAGCAGCTTGAGCCAGTCGACCGCCTCGGTGCGGTGCTTGGCGCCCTTGGGCAGCCCGAAGGAATCGGCCAGCATCACGAACAGGCCTTCGGTGCCGGGCGCGGTGGTCCAGCCGAAGCCGGTGTTCGGCAACAGGTAGCGCGTGTTGGAGAAGTAGCCGGCGGCCCAGTCGCCCATGATGTTGAATGCTCCCGCGCCGTCCACGATGCGGTCGCTGGCCTGCTGCCAGCTCAGGCCCGAGGCGTCCTTGTTGGTGCAGTCCATGACCTTGCCGAAGGTCGTGAACGCCCCCACCACCTTGGGATCCGTGAACTTGAGCTTGCCGCTCCACAGGTTGTTCCAGCCGTCCGCACCCAGCGTACCGACCATCACGTTTTCCCACAGGTGCTGCTGGGTCCAGTTCTCGCCCACGACCAGCGGCGCAGCCACACCCTTGGCCTTGAGGGCCGTGCAGGTCGTCAGGAACTCCGGCCAGGTCTTGGGCACGGTGACGCCCCAGGCCCTGAGCTTGGCCGGGTTGTACCACATGACATTGCTGCGGTGGACGTTGACGGGAACGCTCCAGATGCCGCCCTTGCTGGAGATGAGCTTGACGACGTCGGCGGGGAAGGCCTTGGTCCAGCCCTCGGACTTGAACAGGCTGCTGAGGTCTTCCATGCGGTTGGCGACGACCCAGGTGCCGATGAGTTCCTGGCCGGCGTGGGCCTGGAACGAGTCGGGGGGCGTGCCGCCCAGCATGCGGGTCTTGAGCACCGCCTTGGCGTTCGTCCCCGCGCCGCCCGAGACGGTCGCGTTGTTGACACTCACGTCGGGATACTTCTGCTGGTAGAGCCGCAGCAGGGCGCGCAGGGCCGGGGCCTCGTCGCCGGACCACCAGGAGAAGATTTCGAGTTTGGCCGCCGTCGCGCTCGAGAAAGCGCTCAGGCCGGCCGCCAGCAAGACGGCTCTGTACATGTTGTTCCTCTGGGAGACCACCCGGGACGGGGGCCACGGCTTTCCACGGGCAGGAAAGGCGGGGCCCCGGGGTCGTGCGATTGAGATGCGGGCAGGATGGGCCGCGCGGTGCTACAGGGTTCTTACACGCGCTTCGGGGCCGGCGCATGAACGGCGGGGCCGGGGCGGTCCCCCAGCCCCCACGACACCTCGGCCGCCGCGTCCGTCAGCCGCCGCAGCAGGGCCTCGCGCCCGCGCAGCCGCCCCGTCGGGAAGCTCAGGCCCAGGGCCGCCAGCACCACGCCGCCCTCGCCGCGCAGGGGCACGGCCAGTCCGCTCGTGCCCGCCTCCCACTCGTCGCGGGCCAGGGCGTGGCCGCTGCGGCGGATGGCCTGCGCCTCCTGCGGCCAGTCGGCGGGGGCGGCGTCCGGCGTCAGGCCGTGCAGGGCATACAGCAGCTTGCCGCTGGCGCTGGCGTGCGCCGGCAGCACGAACTGGGTCTCGCCCGCCACCGCGCCGCCCTCGCGGCCCTGCACCGAGCGGGCCACACACAGCACCTGCCGCCCCTGCATCACCGCCAGAAAGGCCAGCAGGTGCGTGCCGCGCGCCAGCGCCGTCATGGCGTCGTGCGCCGGGGCATACCAGGGCACGCTGCCGTACAGGGCGCTCGACAGTTTGAGCAGCCGCCAGCCCAGCCGGTAGCGCCCGCGCCCGACCTGAAGCAGCAGCCCGCAGCCGCACAGGGTCTGCAGGTGTTCGTGCAACGTCGAGGTGGGGAGCCCCAGGTGTGCGGCCAGGGCGCTCAGGGTCCATTCGGCGTGGTCGGCGTCGAAGGCTTCCAGCACGCCGACCGCGCCCTCGACGGTGGAACGGGTGCGGGTCATGGCCCAGAGTAGCAACTTTCCGGCCATGCCGGAAAAGCGCCTTGTACGGACCACCCGCCGGGGGAAGGATAGGGGCACTTCAAGTCCAGAGCTGTGCCCCAGGAGACGCCATGACCACCGAAACCGCCCCCGTGATCCGTGCCCCGCGGGGCCCCGAGAAGACCGCCAAAGGCTGGATACAGGAAGCCGCCAAACGCATGTTGATGAACAACCTCGACCCCGAGGTGGCCGAGCACCCCGAAACCCTGGTGGTGTACGGCGGGCGCGGCAAGGCGGCGCGCAACTGGCCCGCCTTCCACAAGATCGTGGAGACGCTCGACCGCCTGGAAAACGACGAGACGCTGCTCGTGCAGTCGGGCAAGCCGGTGGCGGTGCTGCGCACCCACGAGTGGGCGCCGCGCGTGCTGATCGCCAACTCGAACCTCGTGCCGCACTGGGCGACCTGGGAGACCTTCGACCAGCTCGACCGGGCGGGCCTGATGATGTACGGCCAGATGACGGCCGGAAGCTGGATCTATATCGGCACGCAGGGCATCCTGCAGGGCACCTACGAAACCTTCGCGGCGGCGGCCCGCAAGCACTTCGGCGGCAGCCTGAAGGGCACGGTCACGCTGACGGCTGGGCTGGGCGGCATGGGGGGCGCGCAGCCGCTGGCGGTCAAGCTGGCGGGCGGCGTGAGCATCACCGTCGAGATCGACCCCACCCGCATCCAGAAGCGCCTGGACACGCGGTATCTCGACGAGGTGGCGGATAGCCTCGACGACGCCATCCGCCGCGCCGAGGGCTACAGGGCGCAGGGCGTGGCCCGCTCCATCGGTCTGCCCGGCAACGCCGCCGAGGTGCTGGCCGAGGTGGTGGCGCGCGGCTGGACCCCCGACCTCGTGACCGACCAGACGAGCGCCCACGACCCGATGTGGGGCTACCTGCCGGTGTTGGCCCCCGACGAGGACGCCGCCGCGCTGCGCGCCGAGCACGCCGACGAGTACCGGGCGCGGGCCTACGAGGCGATGGCCGCGCACGTCCGCGCCATCCTGACGCTTCAGGAGCGCGGCGCGGTGGCCTTCGACTACGGCAACAACCTGCGCCAGCGCGCCCTGGAGGCCGGGGTCGAGGACGCCTTCGCCTATCCCGGCTTCGTGCCCGCCTTCATCCGCGACAGCTTCTGCGAGGGGCGCGGGCCGTTCCGCTGGGTGGCCCTGTCGGGCGACCCCGAGGACATCTACGCGACCGACCGGGCGCTGCTGGAACTGTTCCCCGAGGACGAGCGCCTGCAGTCGTGGCTGACCTACGCCGCCGACCAGATCGCCTTCCAGGGCCTGCCCGCGCGCATCTGCTGGCTGGGCTACAAGGAGCGCGACCGCGCCGCGCTGCTGTTCAACGAGATGGTGGCCGACGGCCGCCTGAAGGCCCCCATCGTGATCGGGCGCGACCACCTCGACGCGGGCAGCGTCGCCAGCCCCTACCGCGAGACGGAGGCCATGCTGGACGGCTCGGACGCCGTGTCGGACTGGCCGCTGCTGAACTTCGGGGTGGGGATCGCCTCGGGCGCGGCCTGGATGAGCTTCCACCACGGCGGCGGCGTGGGCCTGGGCTTCTCGCAGCACAGCGGGCTGGTGGCGCTGGCCGACGGCACCCCGGAAGCCGCCCTGCGCCTGAGCCGCTGCCTGACCAACGATCCCGGCATGGGGGTGTTGCGCCACGCCGACGCGGGCTACGACCTCGCGCTGGACACGGCCCGCGAGCGGGGACTGGACCTGCCGAGCGTGGAGCGGTGACCCAGCCCGCGCACCTGCCCTATTCGGGTATCGCCACCTTCGCCCGCGCGCCTCTGCGCGACCTGGGGGACGACTGGCACGCGGACGTGGGCGTACTGGGCATCCCCTTCGACATCGCCCTGGGCTTCCGGCCCGGGGCCCGCTTCGCCCCGCGTGCGCTGCGGGAGGCGTCCCTGCGCTCCGTGCCCCCTTTCACCGGTCTGGACGGACGCACCCGGCTGGAGGGCGTGACCTTCGCCGATGCGGGCGACGTGGCCCTGCCCAGTCTGGAGCCGGAGCTGGCCCGGGGGCGCATCACCCAGGCGGCGCGGGCGCTGCGGGAACGCTGCCGCATGTCGGTGTTCCTGGGCGGCGACCACAGCGTGACCTACCCGCTGCTGCGCGCCTTCGCGGACGTGCCCGCGCTGCATGTCGTGCAGCTCGACGCGCACCTCGACTTCAGCGACACGCGCAACGACACCCGCTACAGCAACTCCAGCCCCTTTCGCCGCGCGGCAGAGGCCCTGCCGAACCTCGTCCACATCACCACCATCGGCCTGCGGGGCCTGCGCTTCGACCCCGAGGCGGTCGCGGCGGCGCGGGCGCGGGGCCACACCCTGATTTCGATGCTGGATGTTCAGGCGGGGCTGGTGGGCGTGCTGGAGCGCCTGCCCAGCGGACAGAACGTCTACCTCAGCGTGGACGCGGACGGCCTCGACCCTGCCGTGCTGCCCGGCACGTCCAGCCCCGAGCCCGACGGCCTGACCTATGCGCAGGCGATGGCCCTGCTGGCGGCCACGGCGAAGCGGAACCGCGTGGTGGGCCTCGATCTGGTGGAGCTGGCTCCCAACCTCGACCCCAGCGGCCTGAGCGCCCTGATCGGCGCGCGGCTGGTCATGGAGACGCTGTGTGAGGTGTTCGATGCCGGAAACTGAGGTGCTCTACACGAACATCGCCCAGCTCGCCACGTCCGCCCCCGGTCCCCAGCGCGGCGCGGCGATGCGCGAGTTGACGGTCATCCCCGACGCCGCCCTGCTGGTGCGCGGCGGACAGGTCGCCTGGGCAGGCCGCCGACAGGACGCGCCGTCATGGGCGGACGAATGCGATCTCGGCGGCGTGGCGGTCGTGCCTGCCCTGACCGACCCGCACACCCACGCGGTCTGGGCGGGCGACCGTCTCGCGGATTTCGAGGCGCGGGCGCAGGGCGTGGCCTACGAGACGATCCTGGCGCGTGGCGGCGGCATCCGCAGCACCATGCGCGCGACGGCGGCAGCGACCGTGGACGAACTGGTGGCCCTCGCCCGGCCCCGTCTCGCGGCCCTGACCCGTTCGGGCGCGGCGACCGTCGAGGTCAAGAGCGGCTACGGCCTGGACTTCGCCGCCGAACTGCGGATGCTGGAGGCCGTGGGGGTGCTGGCACGCGACGTCCCGGCGACCCTGGTGCCCACCCTGCTCATCCATGTGCCGCCGCCGGAGGGCCGCGCCGGGTACGTCCGCGAGGTCTGCGAGGGCCTCATCCCCGAGGTGACGCGGCGCGGGCTGGCGAGCGCCGTGGACGTGTTCTGCGAGCGCGAGGCCTTCAGCGTCGAGGAAACGCGGGCCATCCTCACGGCGGCGCGGGCGCACGGCCTGGGGATCAAGCTGCACGCCGACCAGTTCCACGCGCTGGGCGGCACCGAGCTGGCCTGCGAACTGGGCGCGCTGAGCGTGGACCATCTGGAGGCCAGCGGCGAGGCGCAGGTGCGGGCTCTGGCCGCGTCGGGCACGGTGGCGACGGTGCTGCCGGGCGTCTCGCTGCACCTGGGCCTGCCTGCCGCGCCTGCGCGGTCTCTCGTGGACGCCGGGGCCTGCGTGGCGGTAGGCACCGACCTGAACCCCGGCAGCGCCCCGCTGAGCAGCGCCGCGCTGGCCCTGGCCCTGGCCGTGCGCCTGTGCGGCCTGACCCCGGCCGAGGCGCTCACCGCAGGGACGGTGAACGCCGCCGCCGCGCTGGGCCTGCGGGACCGGGGGGCGCTCGCACGCGGGCAGCGCGCCGATTTCCTGGCCCTGGAGGACCGCGACTGGCGCGGGCTGGTCTATACGCTGGGGGGCAGCCCCGTGCGGCAGGTGTACCGGGGCGGGCAGCCCCTGGGGGGAGAAGGACTGTGATTCTGGACAGAGCACTGACGTTGGACGGCTTCATCGCGGTTGTCCGCCACCATGAACCCGCCGAACTCGCACCCGCCGCCCGTGAACGCATCCTGCGGGCGCGCGCCGTCGTCGAGGCCATCGTGGACGGCGACCGGGCGGTGTACGGGGTCAACACGGGCTTCGGCAAATTCGAGAGCGTGCGCATCGGGCGCGGGCAGCTGGAGCAGCTCCAGCACAACCTGATCGTGTCGCACGCCATCGGGCTGGGCGAAGCCCTGAGCGCCGAGGTCGTGCGCGGCATGATGCTGCTGCGCGCCCAGAGCCTCGCGCTCGGGCATTCCGGCGTGCGCCCGGAAGTCGTCGAGCTGCTGCTGGCGCTGCTCAATGCCCGCGTGCATCCGGTCATTCCCGCGCAGGGCAGTGTCGGCGCGTCGGGCGACCTCGCGCCGCTGGCCCACCTCGCCCTGGCACTCATCGGGCTGGGCGAGGTGGAGGTCGGCGGCGCGGTGCGGCCGTCTGCCGAGGTCTTCGCCGAGCTGGGCCTCACGCCCCTGACCTTGCAGGCCAAGGAGGGGCTGGCCCTGATCAACGGCACGCAGCTCATGGGCAGCCTGCTGGCCCTGGCCCTGCACGACGCCCGCATGCTGCTGGGCACCGCCAACCTCGCGGCGGCCATGACGGTCGAGGCGCGGTACGGCTCGCACCGGCCCTTCGCCGCCGACGTGGTGGGCCTGCGGCCCCATCCCGGCGCGCTGGAGGTGGCCGCCGAGCTGCGCCACTTCCTACGGGACTCGCAGATCGCCCCCAGCCACGCCGAGTGCGGCAAGGTGCAGGACGCCTACAGCCTGCGCGCCGTCCCGCAGATTCACGGGGCGACCTGGGACGCGCTCGCGCAGGCCGGGCGGGTGCTGGCGACCGAGTTCGCGGCCGTCACCGACAACCCCCTGATCTTTCCTGAGACCGGCGAGGTCGTGTCGGGCGGCAACTTCCACGGGCAGCCGCTGGCGCTCAGTGCCGACGCCCTGAAGGTCGCGGTGGCCGAGCTGGCGAACGTCTCCGAGCGCCGGATCGAGCAGCTCCTGAACCCCGCCCTGAGCGGCCTGCCCGCCTTCCTGACCCCCGAGGGCGGCCTGAGCAGCGGCCTGATGATCGCGCAGTACACCGCCGCCGCCCTGGTCAGCGAGAACAAGGTGCTGGCCCATCCGGCCAGCGTGGACAGCATTCCCACCAGCGCGGGGCAGGAGGACCACGTGAGCATGGGCGCGCACGGCGCGCGGCAGTTGCGCCAGATTCTGGACAACGCCCAGGCCGTCGTGGCGACCGAACTGCTGTGCGCCGCCCAGGCCCTCGACTTCCAGACCCTGCGGGCCGGGCAGGGGGTCCAGGCCGCCTACGAGCACCTGCGGGCCAACGTGGCCCATCTGGAGACCGACCGGTATTACCGGCCCGACCTGCTGCGCGTCTTGGAGCTGGTGCGCGGCGGCGGGCTGCTGGCGGCGGCGCGCGGAGGGGACGCGGCGGCGGCCTCCGGGGAGGGGAACGGCCCGGGACGTGTGCCCCAGTTCGGGGACAGCACCTCGCGGCACTGAGGCGCGCCGTCTCCTGTCGCCCTGCCGGAGACCGGGGCGGATTTTCCGTTCAGGGACGGAAATCCGCCCCGTACCTAGTGAGGGACGACTCACAAAAGCTCCTTCTTAATGAAGTTAGAGTCAAGACCTCATGGCAGATGAGCGAGAGAAACGGATGATGGAAGCCCTCTCCCGGATGGCCGAGACGGACCTCCAGCCGGAACAGGGCGTGGACGTTTCCCGGCTCATCCGGCGACTTCTCCAGCGGCAGGAGGAGGTGCAGCGTCAGCTCGGGGAGGTGGTGGGCGAGATGGACCAGGTCGCCGCCCTGCTGCGCGAGCAGGCCGACCAGCCCGACACCGCCGCCGCGCAGGCCCGCGAGCACATCGCCCTGGACTTCTCGCGGGGTGCCCAGGCGATGGAGCAGGCCCGCCAGGCGCTGCTCCAGGCGACCCGCGAACTCGAATACCTGCGCTACCGCCTGTTGTAGGCCGGCGGCCCCTGCGGGCGATCTCGCCGTTTTCTGACGGCCGCCGGGGCGGAGCGAGATCAAGAGGCGGCTATAGGCCGCCGCCCGGCAGTCCTGTAGGCTCTGCGGAGCGCCGTATACAGTCCGGGCAGGAACGACGTGCACAGCAAAGGGGGCCGCCCGGCCCCGAAAGGAGCAGCCGAATGTCCCGCAGGTGCCGACCCGTTTCCGATGGCCTCCCTGGCCGCAGGGCCGGATGATCTCTCTCCAGACCCTGGGGGGCCTGCGTCTGCACGGCGCTGACCTGGGGCAGCGGCTGCCGCTGCTGGTGCTGGCCTACCTCGTGATCGAGGGGCCGACCGAGCGCCAGCATCTGCGCGGCCTGTTCTGGCCCGGGGCCCAGAGCCAGGGCAACAATATGCGTGTCGTGCTCGCCAAACTGCGCGCGACCCTGCCGGGACTGGCCCTGAGCGGAGACGTGCTGCGCGCCGAACTGCCCTGCGACGCCCCCCAACTCGCGCAGGCCCCCGACCCGGAGGCGCTGTACCAGGGGGCCTTCCTGCAGGGCGTTTCTCTGAACGGGCTGGGTGAGGAGCTGTACGAGTGGGTATGCGCGACCCGCGAGCGCCTGGCCCTGGATATGCAGTACGCCCTGATCGCCCGCGCCGAGACCTCGTCGCCCGCCGAGGCGGCGCGGCTGGCGGCCCAGGTGCTGGCCGTGCCGGGCGCCGCGTCCCCGGACCCGGAACTGCTGGCCCGGCTGTACCCGCTGGCCCTGCCCGGCAGCCTGCTGGCCCGGCAGCTCGACGGGGCGCGGCGCGAACTGGACCTCGAAGGGGCCTGGCCCCCGCACGCTGGCCGGCCCCAGCAGGTGGCCGCGCCGCTGCCCGGCCGCCTGCTGGGGCGCGGCGCGGAGGTCAGTCAGGTGCTGGCCTGGCTGGGCGCGCCGCCGCCCGGCGGGCCGCGCCTGGTGCAGCTCAGCGGCCCGAGCGGCAGCGGCAAGAGCCTGCTGGCGGGCACGGTCCTGCTCGAACGCCAGCGCCTGGGCGGCGAGGTGCTGCACCTGGACCTGGAGGTGCTGCGCGACGAACTGGACGTGGCCGCGCGGGTGGCCCAGACGCTGGGGCTCCAGGTCGAGGATCAGGGCGACCCCTGGCTCTCGCTGGCCCAGGCGCTGGATGCCCGCACCCGTCAGGCCCCCCTGCTGCTGGCCCTCGACGGCGCCGACGGTGTGGCGGGCCTGGACATGGCCGTGCCCCGGCTGCTGGCCGCCGCGCCCGGGGTTCAGGTCCTGCTGACCCGCCGCGCGCCCCTGTGGGAAGGGCCGGCGCAGCTGCGCCTGGGGGGGCTGGCCCTGCCGGGCCTGACCGACCCGGACCTGCTGCTCGCGCAGAACCCGGCCGTACAGCTGTTTCTGCGCTCGGCGGGGCCGGAGTTGCGCGCCGATCAGGAAGGCGCCCTGCCGCTGGTCGCCGCGCTGGTCCGGCGGCTTCAGGGGCTGCCGCTGGCCGTGCAGCTCGTGGGGGGCTGGACCCGGCAGCGGCCATTGGCCGAGGTCCACGCGGCGGTCGAGTCGGAGCAGGCGGCGGGGCCGGAGCTGGGCACGCTGCTCGCGCCCCTGCTGGCCCGCACCTGGGACCTCCTGCGGCCCGCCGAACAGGAGCTGCTGGCCCGGCTCGCGGGGCTGCCCGACTGGAGCCTGGATTCGGCGCGGGAGGTGGCCGGGCTGGACGGGCCTGCGCGCGCGGCGCTGCTCGCCAGCGGGCTGCTGCTGGAACAGGGAGGCCGGGTGCAGGTGCTGCCCCTGCTGGCCCGCTGGCTCGCCGGGGCGCGCCCCGCGCCGGAAGGGGGCCGCGCCCTCCAGGCGGCGCATTACCTGGACCTGCTGCGCCGCCTGGACCCGGCCGATCCGCTGCTGCGTGACGAGGCGGGCAACCTCGGCCTCCTGCTGGGCTGGCAGCTCGCGCAGGAGGCCGGGCCGGAGGCTGCGGAGGACGACCTGCTGCTCGTGGCGCGGCTGGGAGCGTATTTCGAGCGCCGGGGGCGACTCAGTGCGGGGGTGCGCGCCCTGGAGACCCTGGAGGTGCAGGCGGCGGCCCCGCAGGTCCGGCTGGCGCTGGCGGCCCAGCGGGCCTGGCTGGCCTTCCGCAGTGGCCGTCACCGCGACGCCGAGGGCCTGAGCCGCCGGGTGCTGGACGCGCCGCCCGCCACCCGGCCGCTGCGGGTACAGNGTGTGGGCTTCGAACGTGCTGGCGGTCACGCTGAGTCGCCAGGGTCGGGGCGGGGAGGCGGCGGAATTTCTGCGCCAGGCGGCCACCCTGGCGCGGCAACTGGGCGACGGCGGGCGCGAGGCGCTGTACCTGGGCAACCTGGCCCTGCTCCTCAAGGACCTCGGCGAGTATGCCGAGGCGCTGGAGGCCCTGCGCGCCGCCCAGGCGTACCACCGGCGCTGGGGCCAGCCGGAACACGCGCATTTCGAGGAATTGCGGGTCATCGAGGTGCGGCTCGACGATCCGCAGGCCGACCCGCTGGAGGTCTGGGAGGCGGCGCGCGCCCTGGAACTGGTCCTCCAGGGCAGCGGCGATCAGATGCGGCTGGGCACGGCGCTGTATCTCCAGGCCCGCGCGGCGCTGCGCGCCGGTGACCCCGGCGCGGCCCTGCGGCTGGCCGCCGAGGTCCACCGGGCCCATGAGACGTTTCCCGACCCGACCTTCCAGGCGGCGGCCTGGATTACAGAGGCCGAGGCGCACTACGCCCTGTTCCGGACCCCCGAGGCCCGGCGCGCCCTACGGCTGGCCGCACAGGCCTGCCTGGACCTGGGCGACGAGGTCGGGCTGCTGGAGGTGCTGCTGGTGCTGGCGGCCGACCTGCGCTACGAGGCCCCGGCCTTCGGCGAGAAGCTGCTGGCGGTCGTGGCTCGCCACCCGCGCAGCAATGCCGCCCAGCGCCGCCGGGCGGCCCGGTCGCCGGGGCAGGAAGCGGTCCCCGACGACCTGCGCGCCCTGGTTACCGAGGGGCTGGCCCAGTTCGGCTGAGCGGCGTGGCCTTCAGGGTCCGCCGTAGACGCCGGGCCAGGTGGGCAGGTCGTCTCCGTCGGCCAGGGGCGGCACGTCGGGCGTCACGACTTCGAACAGGCCCGGAACCCGCCCGCGTGCCGGACCGCCGGGCACGTCCAGATCGAAGAGATACAGCGGCCAGCCCCGGTAGACCGCCTGCCGGGCCGGCAGCTGCTGGCCGTCCCGCTCCTGAAACTTGAGGTCGCGGGCGATGGCCGGGCTCTCGCTGGTGGCCTCGGGCAGCGGCGCGTAGTGGGAGATGGTGCCCTGCAGGTAGGGCGGCCAGTCGGCGGCCCAGGGCACCACGGGCGACGGCAGGCCCTGACGCACGGCCTGAGCGTAGGGCACGAAGCGGTAGACCGCGAAGCCCCCGGTGGTCGCCAGGCCGGCCCCCAGGTCCACCAGCACGGGAGAGAGCGGAGGCCAGGGTGCGGAAGAATCTGAGGTCATGCCGGGCAGTATAGAAGGGGTCGCCGGGGCGCGCCGTCTCCCGTCCGGTTCCGTCTCCGGCGCGCTAAGCTGCCCGGTGCGGCCGCCCGCCGCCTGCCCCCATGACCCTGCCCGAATCCCCCTCTGCGCCCCGCCCTCCAGCCGGAGGAGCGGCGCTGTGGGTGGCGGCCGGGCTGGCCCTGGGGCCAATGGTGGCGCTGGGTTTCGGGCGCTTCTCCTACGCGCTGCTGCTGCCTCCCATGCGCTCCGCCCTGCACTGGACCTACACGCAGGCCGGGGCCATGAACACCGCCAACGGCCTGGGCTACCTGCTGGGCGCGGTGCTGGCCCCCCGGCTGCTGGGGCGCTGGGGGGCGCGCCCGGCCTTCGTGGCCTCGCTGCTGGTCACGGCGCTCACCATCGCCCTGACGGCGGCGAGCGGCGCGCTGGGGTGGCTGCTGCTCATGCGCTTCCTGACCGGACTGGGCGGGGCCGTGACCTTCACGTCGGGCGGCCTGCTCACGGCGCAGGTGGCCTCGGCCGCGCCCACACGCCAGGCCGGGGCCGTGCTGAGCGTGTTCTATGCCGGGGCGAGCCTGGGCATCCTGCTCACGGGTCTGGGGCTGCCCGCGCTGCTGGGCCGGGCTGGGCCCGAAGGCTGGCACGCGGGCTGGCTGGCCCTGGGGCTGGTGTCGCTGCTGGGGCTGGCGGTCGCCGGGCGCGCGGCGGGGCGGGTCCGGACCGCCGCGCCCGGCACCGACGCGGGGCCGCTGGGGTGGGCGCAGGTCCGACCGCTGCTGCGTTCCCTGCTCGCCTACGCCTGCGCGGGGCTGGGATACGTTGCCTACACGACCTTTTCGGTCACCTACCTGCGTGCCGGGGGGCTGGGGACGGCGGCCGTGTCGCTGTTCTGGGCGCTGCTGGGCCTGGCGGGGGTCGCCGCGCCGCTGGTGTGGGGCCGGCTGCTTTCGCGGCGCTGGGGCGGGCGGCCTATGGGCATCCTGATGGCGACGATGGGCGCGGGCGCGGCGCTGCCGGTGGTCTCGACCGCGCCCCCGGCCGTGTTCCTGTCGGCGGCGCTGTTCGGTGTGGCCGCCCTGACGGTCGTCGCCTCGACCACCGCCCTGATTCGCCAGAGCCTGCGCCCGGCGCAGTGGGGCGCGGGCGTGGCCCTGTATACCGTCACCTTCGCGGCCTTCCAGAGCGCGGGGCCGCTGCTCACGGGCGCGCTGGCCGACGGCGGCCCGGCGGGGCTGCGTCTGGGGCTGGGGGTTTCGGCGCTGGTCCTGCTGCTCGGGGCGGCGCTGGCGCTGTGGCAGCCGGCCATCCCGACCGACGGATGACCGCTGGGAGGCCGGGGCTCCTTCTTCTGCGCCCAGCCGGCAAAACCCGGCAGTTTCCGGTTGGGCCGCGCCCTCTCCGGGTGGGGACATGCCGCGCGATCTCGTCCCCGTCCGGGGACAGGATGTGCTATGGGTGGGGGGCGGCCCCGCCCGGCGGGAGACGCGTTGCGCAAGAGTGATCCACCTGTTACAATTACGCTGCAAACGTAATTAGAAAAGGAGTTTACGCCTTGGCCCCCACGCTCGATCACCTGACCGCCGACACTGTGCTGGCCCTCGCGCCTGACAGCAGCAGTGCCAAAGCCGCCCAGAAACTCGCTCGCCCCGCCGGCTGGCCCACCCTGGCCCGCGACGGCGACGTCCTGTGGGGCGAATGCCAGGGCAGCGGCGCCCACCCGTACCTCGTGGGTGTGGACGCCCGCAGCGCCGAGATCGCCAGCAAGTGCAGTTGCCCCAGCCGCAAGTTTCCCTGCAAGCACGCCCTGGGCCTGCTGCTGCTGCACACCGCCGGAAGCGGCGAATGGACCCGCACCGCCCCGCCCCCCGACCTCACCAAGTGGCTGGGGGGCCGCCTGAGCCGCGCCGAGAAGGCCGCCCAGGTGTCGGAACAGGGGCCCGGCGACGAACCCGCCGATCCGGCCGCGCAGGCCAGGGCCCAGCAAAAAGCCCAGGCCGCGCGCGACCGCAAACGCTCGGCGGGCCTGGAAGACCTCGAACTGTGGCTGAGTGACCTCGTGCGCGAAGGCCTTCAGGCCGCCCGTACCCGCCCCTACGCCGACTGGGACCGGCAGGCCGCCCGGCTGGTGGACGCCCAGCTCGGGGGCGCGGCGCGGCTGGTCCGGCAGATTCCGGAGCTGCTGCACGAGGAGGGCGGCGAGGCCCTGACCGCCCACCTGGGCAAACTCTGGTTGCTGACCCAGGGATGGCGCAGCCGCGACGCGCTGCCGGACGCCGAGCGCGCCGACCTCCTGACCGCGCTGGGAACGCCGCTGGACCGCGCGGGCCTGCCGCCCGCCTCGCCGGGGGTCTGGCGCTCGCTGGGCAGCGTGCACGAGGAGGAAGGCAAGCTGACCGTGCGCCGCACCTGGCTGCTGGGCGGCGCGCCGGAACCGGGCGGAGAAGAGGCCCTCGCGCTGCTGCTCGACTTCGCGCCGACGGGGCAGGCGCTGCCCACGCCGCTGGCGCTGGGCCACCCCTTCACGGCGGCGGTGGCCTACGCGCCTTCGGCCTACGCCCAGCGGGCCGTGGTGCAGGGCGAAATCGTGGGGGGCGATGTTCCCCCGCACCCCGACGACCTGTTCATGCCCGGCGGCACATTGGGGGGCCTCCAGGCGCACTACGCGGCGGCCCTGGCCCGCAATCCCTGGCTGGAGCGTATCGGGGCCTTCGTCGGCCCGGCGTACCTGAACCTCGACCCGCCGCAGCTGTGCGACGCGGCCGGGCACGCCGTTCCTCTGCATCCCGGCGTGGAGAACAGTGAACTGTGGCACATGATCGCCCACGCCGAGACGCGGATGCAGACCTATTTCGGAGAGTGGGACGGGGTGAGTTTCGTGCCCCTGTCGCTGGAACCGGCCGCGCCGCCCGCCTCCGCCGGAGCCGGCGCATGAGCCGCGACCTGAGCGACCTGGCGCTGATCGCCGCGCGCGGCACCAGCCGGGCCGAGCTGCCCGCGCCCACCGGCCCCCTGGCCGCCGCGCTGGCGGGAATAGGCGGCGACGCGCCCGAGGCGCGGTTGCTGGGCCGCGCCGCCCTGCTGGGCCTGCATGCCCGCGCCGGCAGGCCGCTGGGGCAGGCCGCCGCCCCGCCACCCGCCGAGGTCCCCGCCCCCGACTCGCCCCTGCCGCCTGCCCTGGCCGCGCTGCTGCCCCGGATGCTGGGTCTCGGTCCGGAGCTGTCCGGCCTGGCGCTGGAGGATGTCGAGCGGGGTGGCTGGACCCTGAACGCCGCGCAGGTGTTGAAGCTCTGGAACCGGGACGGCGCCCTTGCCCGGCCGCTGTGGGTGCGCGCCGACGCGCGGGCGTGGGCCACCCTGGAGCGCCACCCCCTGCACGCGCAGGCGCAGAAGGCCGCAGAAGAGCTGGCGTGGCGGGAACAGCTGGAGGCCCTGGGCGCGGCGCGGGGAACGGACCCCGGGGCCGCCGCGCGGGACCTGACCGAGCTGTGGGGCACGCAGAGCGCCGACCGCCGCAAGGAACTGCTGGCGCTGGTGCGCCGCGACCTGCGCCCGGNGGACCGCCCGCNGCTCGACCTGGCGACCCGCGACCGCTCTCCCCGAGATCGCCAAGCAGGCGCGCCAACTGCTGGGGCACCTGCCCGGTCCCCTTCAGGATGAACTGCTGGCGCTGCTGCCCCAGGCGGTGAAGGTGAGCGGCCTGCTGAAGAAGAAGGTCACCTTCGGGGCCTTCGACCTGCCGGCGGCGCTCGGCAAACCCCGCGCCGGACAGTACGACGACAGCGACCTCCACCGCCTGCTGGGGGCGCTGCCCACCCCGCTGATCCTCGGGACGCTGGGGCTGGACTGGAAAGACCTGCACCGGGCCGCCCGCGACCAGCACTGGTCCCTGGCGAGCGAGTTGCAGGCGCCGCCCGAACCCGGTCCCGAGCCGCTGGCCCCGGCGCTGGCACTGGCCCGGCTGCGGCAGCTCGCGGGACAACCCCAGGTGTCGGGCGAGAAGCTGCTGGCCGCCGCGCAGGCCCCAGGGGTAGACCTGTCGGCCCAGCCCGCCGACCTGCAGACGGCCCTGGCGGCCCGCGCCGTCGCCCTGCACCAGTACGAACATTCCTGGCAGGCGCGGGAGCTGACGGCCCTGCTGCGCCGCGCCCTGTCGCTCGACCTGAGCGTGCCGCCGCCCACGCCCCTGCCCTTCGAGATGCCGCCGCGCCCCAAGAAGCTGCCCACCTGGCAGACCCCCGCCGAATGGGAGGACCGCCAGCGCCAGGACCACGCCCAGCGGGAACAGGCGGCCCTGGAAGCCTGGCGTGACCTGCAAGACACCCTGAAGCTGCGCCGCGAGTGGCGCGGCGCCCTGGCGGCCCAGCCGACCCCCCGACCCTGAGGAGCGACCCATGACCCCCACCCAGACCACCCCCGAAGTCCTGCGCCAGCACGCCGAACAGGCCTACGCCCACGAACTCGCCGCCCTGGCGCAGCACGACCGCCATCCGAAGCCGCCCCGGTGGAACCTCAGTCCACGCGCCGTGCTGACCTACCTGATGGGGGGCCGCGCCGGAGACACCGAGATCACGCCGAAGTACGTAGGCGAGCCGCGCCTGATGGAAATCGCCGTGGCGACCCTGGCGACCGACCGCGCCCTGCTGCTCATCGGCGTGCCGGGCACGGCCAAGAGCTGGGTGAGCGAGCACCTCGCCGCCGCGATCTCGGGCGACAGCACCCTGCTCGTGCAGGGCACGGCGGGCACCGACGAGAACGCCATCCGCTACGGCTGGAACTACGCCCGCCTGCTGGCCGAGGGCCCGAGCGAGGCCGCGCTGGTCGAGAGTCCGGTCATGCACGCTATGCGCGAGGGCAAGATCGCCCGCCTGGAGGAGCTGACGCGCGTGCAGAGCGACGTGCAGGATACCCTCATCACCGTCCTGTCGGAAAAGACGCTGCCGGTGCCCGAGCTGAACACCGAGGTGCAGGCGGTGCGGGGTTTTAACCTGATCGCCACGGCGAACAACCGCGACAAGGGCGTGAACGACCTGTCGAGTGCGCTCAAGCGCCGCTTCAACACTGTGATTCTGCCCGTGCCCGACAGCCTGGAAGACGAACTGAGCATCGTGACCCGGCGCGTCGAGTCGCTGGGCCGCAGCCTGGGCCTGCCGGAAGTGCCGGCGGCGCTCGACGAGATCCGGCGCGTGGTGACGGTGTTCCGCGAGCTGCGTGCGGGCGTCACCGAGGACGGCAAGACCAAGCTCAAGTCGCCCAGCGGCAGTCTCAGCGTGGCCGAGGCGATCAGCGTGGTGACCAACGGCCTGACCCTGGCCGCTCACTTCGGCGACGGCGAACTGAGCAGCCGCGACGTGGCCGCCAGCGTGATCGGGGCGGTCGTGAAGGACCCGGTGCAGGACCAGGCCGTGTGGAACGAGTACCTGGAAACCGCGATCAAGAAACGGGCGGGCTGGAAGGAGTTTTACTCGGCGTGTCGGGAAGTGAGCTGAGGATGGAGCCGTACGCCCACCAGCACCCCCGGGCGTTGCGTGGCTCCGCGCTGGTGCAGGCGGCCGGCGCCGAAGGCTTTTCCTGGCCCGAGCACATCAACCTGAACGGGTGCGGCCTGACCGGGTGGCCCGAATCCCTCCGGCAGGCCCGGGGGGTGCAGGCCCTGAGTGTCTACGACAACCGGCTGGCCGACCTTCCCGAGTGGCTGTGGACGTTCGGCGACCTGCATACCCTGAACCTGTCGGGCAATGGGTTCACCCAGGTCTCGCCGGAGCTTGGCCGCCTGGGCAGGTTGCAGATGCTGGACCTCGGGCACAACAGTCTCGCGGCCCTGCCGGACATGTTTGCGGGATTGCCGGAACTGCGCTTCCTGTACGTCAGCAACAACAAGCTCACGGCCCTGCCGGACTCGCTGCGTTCCCTGGCACGGCTGACCTACCTGAACGTGACCGACAATGCCCTCAGCGAACTGCCGGGGTGGCTGGGCGAGCTGGGCCACCTGACCGAGTTTCGCGCCTATAACAACGCGTTGGAGTATCTCCCCGAGAGTATGGGTCACCTGTCGGAGCTGCGCGAACTGCACGTCATGCACAACGCGCTGACTACCTTGCCCCAGAGCCTCGGCGGGTGCGGCAGCCTGCGGGAAATCGACGCCCAGGGCAACAAGTTGCGCGCCCTGCCCGACACCCTCGGCAGCCTGTCCCGGCTGACCTCGCTGAACCTGCGCTTCAACGACCTTTCGGCACTGCCCGACACCATGCGGCACCTGGCAGAGCTGCGGTTTCTCGACCTGCGGGCCAACCGCCTGACCGAGGTGCCCGAGTGGCTGGCACAGCTGCCCCGGCTGGAAAAGCTGGATCTGCGCTGGAACCAGCTCGGCCGGCTTCCTCAGTCCTTCGGGGCGTTCAGGGAGCGCGGTGGACAGGTGTATGTCTGAGGCGGCATTCGGCCTGAATCCGTCTCGACGGGCCGGTTGAAGGCTTCCCGATCCTTCCGTTCCCGCCGCGCCCCCGTCTTCTGGCTGTTCCCGTGATGACGTGCCCTGAAGGTGTGGCAGCCGATTCCTCTCCCCCCGTTCCAAGGTGACCGCCCGAATTCAGTGCTTCCGGAGTCTTTCATGCCCCCATCTGATCTCACCATCCTTCCCATCCGCCACCACGGCCCCGGCTCGGCGCGCAGCGTGGCGCGGGCGCTGGAGGCCAACCCGCCCGCCACCTTGCTCATTGAGGGACCAGTGGACGCCGACAGCCTGCTGCCCTTCCTGAACGACCCGGCGCTCGTGCCGCCCGTCGCGGTCATGGCGCATGTGCAGGGCCAGCCCGAGCGGTCGGTGTTCTACCCGCTGGCCGAATTTTCCCCCGAATTCGTGGCGATCCGCTGGGCCCTGGCACGCGGCGTGCCGGTGGCCTTCATGGACCTGCCCGCCGCCGTGACCCTGGCCCCGAAGGAAGACGAAGCCCCGGCAGAGGCCGACCCGGACGCCGAATCCCCGCCCGCTTCCCCCGCCGACGCCGTGCGCTCGGACCCGCTGGCGCTGCTGGCCCAGGCCGCCGGCTACAGCGATTTCGAGCGCTGGTGGGACGCGCTGGTCGAGTCGCGCGGCGAGGGCGAGGCGGTGTTCGCCGCGATCGCGGAAGTCATGGCGGCGGTGCGTGAGGCCGAGGACGACCACACCTCTGGGCGCGACCTGATCCGCGAGGCCCAGATGAGGCAGACCATCCGCGCGGCGCTGAAGAAGGGCAGCGTGGCGGTCGTGTGCGGCGCCTGGCACGCCCCGGCCCTGACCCCCGAGGTGCTGGCCCGCGAGGCGAAGGCCGACCCGGCACTCGTCAAGGGCCTGCCCAAAGCCAAGGTGGCCCTCACCATCACCCCCTGGACGCACGGGCGGCTCACACAGGCGAGCGGCTACGGCGCGGGCGTCACGTCGCCGGGCTGGTACGCGCACCTGTATTCCACGCCGGCCCAGGTCTCCGAGCGCTGGCTGACCCGTTCGGCGCGGCTGCTGCGCGCGCGCGGGCTGGACGCGTCGAGCGCCCAGGTCATCGACGCGGTGCGGCTGGCCGACGCCCTGGCGGCCCTGCGCGGGCGGCATCTGGCGGGGCTGGACGAGCTGACCGACGCCACGCAGGCCGTATTCGCCTGGGATTCCGACACGCCGCTGCGTCTGCTCTCCGAGGAGCTGTTCGTGGGTGAGGCGCTGGGCAGCGTGCCCGGGGGCTTGCCCGCCGTGCCGCTGGAGCAGGATCTCGCGGCCACGCTGGGCCGGCTGCGGCTCAAGCGCGAGGCCACCACCCGCGATCAGGTGCTCGACCTGCGCGAGGACGCGGGCCTGGGCCGCTCGCAGCTGTTCCACCGCCTGAACCTGCTGGGTGTGCCCTGGGCGAAGGAGGGTGCCAGCCGGGGCAGCGGCACCTTCAAGGAAACCTGGACCCTGCGCTGGGAACCGGAATTCAGCGTGCGGCTGGTCGAGGCGAGCCGCTACGGCAACACGCTGGTGCGCGCGGCCCACACGGCGGCCACTTCGCAGGCCCGCCGCGCCCCCGACCTGGGCACCCTCTCGGCGCTGCTGGAGGTCACGCGGCTGTGCGGGCTGCCGGGGGCGTCCGACTTCACGCTCGCGCGCCTGAGCGAACGTGCCGCCGACGCCGACACCGCCGCGCTGCTGCTCGCGCTGCCGCCGCTGGCCCGCCTGGCCCGCTACGGCGACGTGCGCGCCCGCGAGGGCGACGACCTGCGCCCGGTGTTCCGCACGCTGGTGGCCCGCGCCGCGGCCGGGCTGCCCAACGCCGCCCACGCGCTGGGCGAGGAGGCCGCGCAGACGCTGCACACCCAGATCGCCGGGGCCGACGCGGCGGTGCGCCTCCTCGACGACCCGGAGGCGAGCGGCGAGTGGGTCGCGGCCCTGCACGCCCTGGACGCGCCCGGCACGGCGCCCCTGCTGCGCGGCGACGCCGTGAACCGCCTGCGCGACCGGGGCCTCCTGGACGCCGAAGCCGTGCAGGCGCGGCTGGCCTCGGCCCTGGCCCCCGGCGCGCCGCCGCTGGACGTGGCCGCGTGGCTGGGCGGCTTCATCGGCGGAGACGGCGAGACGCTGCGCCACGACCCGGCGGTGCTGGGCCTGCTCGACACCTGGGTGGTGGGCCTGGACCCGGAGGCCTTCGGCGACGTGCTGCCGCCGCTGCGCCGCGCCCTGTCGCGCCTGGAGCCGAACGCCCGCCGCACGCTGGGCGAGGACCTGCGCGGCCTGGAACGTGCCGCGCAGGCCACGGCAACCGACCATGACCTGGGGGCGGGTGTAGTGCCCGTCGTCCTGCGGTTGCTGGGCGTGGCCGTCCCCCCCGAATTTCAGCCCACTGGAGACGTGCAATGACGGAACCCACTCCCGCTCTGCCCCCCGAACAGGAACGCCTGCGCCGCTGGCGGCTGCTGCTGGGCGGCGAGACCGCCAGCGGCCAGAGCGCCGACGGCACCGGCTGCGCGCTGGGCGAGCACGACCGCCGCCTCGACGCCGCGCTGGCCTCGCTGTACGACGGTGCGCCCTTCACCGTCCAGACCGGCAAGCCCGAGAAGGGCCGCAAGTCGAACCGCAATGTCGGCTTCGGCAAGAGCGCCCCGGCGGTCGCCGCGTGGCTGGGCGAGGTCCGCGACCTCTTTCCGAGTTCGGCGGTGCAGGTCATGCAAGGGGACGCCGTCGAGCGCCTGAACCTGAGGACCATGCTCCTCGAACCCGAACTCATGGAGCACCTGCAACCCGACGTGCACATGGCCGCCACCCTCATCAGCCTCAAGGACGCCATGCCGGACCAGGCCAAGGCGCTGGCGCGGCAGGTCGTGGCGCGGGTGGTGGACGAGTTGCAAGCGCGGCTGGCCGAGCCGCTGCGCTCCGCCGTCACCGGCAGCCTGAACCGCTCGCAGCGTAACCTGCGCCCGCGCCAGAACGAGATCGACTGGGGCCGCACCCTGCTGAAGAACCTGCGCACTTACGACCCCGAGCGCCGCAGCGTGATTCCCGAGCGGCTGGTGGGCTACGGGCGGGCGCGGCGGCAGCTCAAGGCCGTGACCCTGTGTGTGGACCAGTCGGGCAGCATGGCCTCCAGCGTGGTCTACGCGGGGATTTTCGGGGCGGTGCTGGCGAGCCTGCCGGCCCTCAAGACGAACGTGGTCGTGTACGACACGACGGTCGTGGACCTCACCGACCACCTCGCCGATCCGGTGGACGTGCTCTTCGGCGTGCAGCTCGGCGGCGGCAACGACACGCCGCTGGCCCTGCGCTACTGCCGCGGCCTGCTGACCAACCCCGAGGAGCACACCTTCGTCCTGATCTCCGACCTCTACGAGGGCTCGGGCAGCGCCGAGATGATCCGGCGCCTGAACGAGTTCCGCGAGATGGGCGCGCGCGTGATCGTGCTGCTGGCCCTGGACGACGACGGCACACCCAGCTACGACCACGACAATGCTGCCAAGCTCGCCGCGCACGGCATTCCGGTGTTCGCCTGCACGCCCGACTACTTTCCCGACCTGATGGCGACCGCGCTGGGCGGAGCCGACATCGCTGCCTGGGCGGCGGCGCGCGGCATCGTGACCGCGCGGGCAGCCGCGCCCGACGCCGCCGGAGGGGTTCTCTAACTCAGCGGGCACGCTCAGGGGACTTCGCCACAGGCGCTTCCCTTGGTCAAGAAAACCTGAGCAGTTCCCGCCCCATACCGCGCCGGTCTGCCCCGAAGGTGGGCGCATGTCTCGCCTTCTCTTCCGGCTCGGCCAGCTCAGCCGGCAATTCTGGTTCGTCCCTGCCCTCATGACCCTGGCCGCGCTCCTGCTCGCCGAACTGGGCATCCACCTCGAGGAACGCTACGGGGTCCTGCCCGGCCTCTCCTTCGTGTACGGCGGCGGCGAGACGGGATCGCGCAGCCTGCTCTCGGCCATCGCCAGCAGCAGTATCGGGGTGGCGGGCACGGTCTTTTCGATCACCATCGCGGCCCTCTCCTACGCGGCGGGCAGCATGGGGCCGCGCCTGCTCGACAACTTCACGCGCGACCGGGGCAACCAGGTCACGCTGGGCACCTTCATCGCCACCTTCGCCTTCTCGCTCTATACCCTGCGCAGCGTCCAGGGCGGCGAGGACGTGCCTTTCGTCCCGCACTACAACGTGACCTTCGCCCTGCTGCTGGCGCTGGGCTGCATCGCCGCGCTGGTGTATTACCTCGCGCACGTCACGGGCAACATCAACATGACCCGGGTGGTCAATCTGCTGCGCAACGACCTGCGCCTGACCCTCGAGGAGGTCACCCGGCCCGATGCCGAGGCCTCGGGCTGCCGGATTCCGCCGCCCGACTTCTGGGAGGGCAGTGAGACGCTGCGGGCCACGGGTGGGGGCTACCTCCAGCAGGTCGACATCGCGGCCCTGACGCAGCGCGCCGCGCAGGCGGGCACGGTGGTGCGTCTTCTCGTCCGGACAGGCGACTACGTGTTTCCGCACATGGCGGTCGCGCAGGGCCAGCCGGTCCTGCCCCCCCGGACGCTCGACACGCTGCTGCTGGGCGACGAGCGGGTGTCCCGGCAGGACCTCGAATACAGCGTGCGGCAGCTGACCGAGGTGGCGGCGCGCGCCCTGAGCCCCAGCACCAACGATCCCGTCACGGCCATTGACGTGATCGACCGGTTCGGGGACGCGCTGTGCAGCCTCCGGGACCGGGAATGGCCCAACGGCTGCCATGTCCACGGCGGCGAACTGCGGCTGATCGTGCCGACCACGGATTTCACCGGCCTGGTCAACACGATGTTCCGGCCGATCCGGCAGTACGGGGCGGGGGACCCGGCGGTGGTCATCCGGTTTCTGGAGGTGGTGAACGAGGTCGCCCTGTGTCTGCGCGGGCCGGAGCGGCGCCACGCGCTGCTGCACCACGCGGACCTGATGGTGCACGACGCGATGGGCAAGATCGAGAATCCCAGCGACCGCGCCGACGTGCAGGAGCGTTACGGCCGGGTCCGGGCGACGATCCCGTCCTGAGACCGTGAAATTAACGACGCTGTAATGTGTTTCGGGGTCTGCTGGGGGCATGACCTCCACGGCTTGTCTTTTCCAGGAAGAGCGGCTTCTCGTGCAGGACAGGGCCGAGCTGCTCGGCCGCTTTCTCCCCAGGGACCGCATGGTGTTCGGGCCGGGGGCCACCCGCGAGGTCCGGCTGCGCAACGTCTCGCCCCGCGACCTCGACGTGCAGGGCCTGGAAGTGCGCTGGACCCTGGGGGCAGCGTATCTGCTGCGCTGGGAACAGCCCCGGACGCTCGTGCCCGGGCAGGAGGCGGCCGTGCTGGACCTGCTCAGCTTCGCCCGGCTGACCCGGCTCGCGCAGCAGGCGGGGCAGCGCAGCTTCGGTTTCGACGGCACCGTCCACGAGGTGACCCTGCTGTTCGGCGGCCCCGCGCCGGGTCAGGCGACCTTCCGGGTCCGGTGGGGCTTCGCCGCGGCCGACCACGACCTGGGGTTTTTCCTCGTGGAAGGAGAGGACCGCTGAGGCGGCGCTCCCGGGGCCTGCTGCTCGCCCTGCTGGCCGGCGCGCCTGTGCCGCCGGCCGGGGCAGGCGTGCCGCGTCTTCCCGACCGCCTGCTCGGCACGTACTACGCGACCTTCGGGGAGGAGCTGCCCCGGCTGCGCGGGGTCTATCCCAACTACACCCTGATCTACCTGTTCGCGGCGACCCCCGCGCCGGGCCGGCCTCCCGGCACCCTGGAATTCACCCCGCCCGGGGACGGCCACGGGGCCTGGACCCACTGGGCCGAAGACCTCCAGTTCGTTCGCCGGGTCCAGCGGCGCCGGGTGCTGCTGTCGGTGGGCGGGGCCGGACAGGCCGTGCGCCTGAACGACCGCGCGGCGTCGGTCCGCCTCGTCGAGAGCGTGGACCGGTTCTACGCGGCCTGGAAAGGCTTCGACGGCCTGGACCTCAATACCTTCGAAGGACAGGCGGCCCCGAACGTCCCCGAGCTGATCTGGGTGGGGCGGGAACTCAAGCGCCGCCATCCGGGATTCCTGATCACCGCGCCGCCCGCGCCCTGGAATCCGGCCGACCAGCGGCTGTGCGCCGCCATGCTGCGCGCCCAGGCCCTGGACTACTGCGCGCCGCAGTACTACGGCGGCCCGCAGCTCGGCGACCCGGCGTACCTGCTGGACAACCTGGCGACCTGGGTGAGGCTGCTGGGGGCGGAGCATGTCGTGGTGGGCTTCGGGCTGCACGCGGGCCTGCCCGACTACTGGACGGAGGACGCGGCGGCCCGGACCTACGCGCGGGCCAGGGCCCGTTTTCCGGGCCTGCGCGGGGCCTTCGGCTGGCGGCTGGACTGGGACGCGCGGCGGGGCTTTCCCTTCGCCGTGCGCCTGGGGCCACTGGTGCGCTGAACGGCCGCCCACCTGGCCCCGGTCCCTCCTCAAAGGTTTGCCCAACACCGGCTGCCCAGCCGGCGCTCCCCCACCTCTACAGTGGAATAATGTCTGAGGTCACCTCGCCCTCTCTCCTGCACCAATTGTTGACGGTGACCCACGCCCTTTCCCAGGTCGAGCAGGTCGGTGCCATCTTTCCAGTGGTCCTCTCCACGGCCCAGCAGGGGCTTCAGGCGCTCGCCGGCGCCATCTTCCTGCCCGACCCGGCCCAGCAGCGTCTAGAGCGGGTAGCGGCGCAGGCCGAGCGGCAGGACGCCCCGTCCATCTGGCAGGACGGCCCCATCCAGACCGGCTCTCCGGCCAGCGTCAGTTTCATGACCCACGAAGCCCAGTATTTCCCTTCGAAGGGGGACCTCGCGCGGGCCTACCCGCACCTCGAGGAACAGACCGGCCAGACCGCGCCGGTCGCCAGCGCCGTCATTCCCATCAGCTCCCAGGATCAGGTGCTGGGGGTGCTCGTGCTCGATTTCGAGGAACCGCACCACTTCACGGCCGAGGAACAGCTCTTTCTGGAAATTCTGGCCTCCCTGAGCGGCCAGGTGCTCGTGCGCCTCAAGATGACGGCCCAGCTCCAGCACCAGGAGCGTCTGCTGCGCAGCATCGTCGAGCGCTCGCCCACGCCCATCGCGGTCGGCACGAAGGACGGCCAGGTCAGCCTCGTCAACGACGCCTACTTGGAACTGATCGGCCAGAGCCGCGCCGCCTTCGAGAAGGGCCAGATCGACTGGCGCGCCACCACGCCGCCGGAATTCCACGCCCTCGACACCGCCTCGGTCACGCGGGTGCTCCTCGAGGACGCCACGCCCACCTACGAGAAGATGCTTCAGCGGCCCGACGGCGAGCGCCGCGAGGTGCAGCTCACCATCATGCGCTACACCGCCGACAACGACACGGCGATTCTGGGCTATTTCGTGGACCTCACGAGCCAGCGCGCCGTGGAGCATGCGCTGGAGCGGCACAGCGAACTGCTCGAGGCCCAGGTCCAGAAACGCACCCGCGAAATCCAGGCGCGCGACGCCGAACTGGCAAGTTTCAATCTCGGGATCTCGCACGACCTGCGCGCGCCCGTACGGCGCATCAAGAGCTTCGCCGAGCTCCTGCTGCGCAACGCCGACGAGCTGCCGGAGAAGGCCCGCACGTACATCGACTACATCGGCCTCTCGACCGAGCGCATGACGAATCTGCTCGACGGTCTGCTCTCGCTGTCCCAGGCGTCCCAGGCCCCGCTGCACAAGGTGCCCGTAGACCTGGGGGCACTCGTCAAGGCCAGCCAGACCGACACGGAGATGCAGTACCCCGACCGCCCGATCACCTGGCAGATCGGGCCGCTGCCGGAGGTCTGGGGCGACGCGCAGAGTCTGGAACGTGTCCTGACCAACCTGCTGTCCAACGCGGCGAAATACTCCCAGCACTCGGCCGAGGTCTGTATCCGCGTCTGGAGCGAGCGCGTTCCTGGGGGCTGGGCCATCAAGGTCACGGACCAGGGGGTGGGCTTCAACGACGCCTACCGCGAGCAGCTGTTCGGGCTGTTCCAGCGCCTGCATGCCGAGCGCGACTTCCAGGGGACCGGGGTCGGTCTGGCGACCGTCCTGCGCCTCATCTCCCGGCATGGGGGCACCGTCATTGCACAAAACAATCCCGGCGATGGTGCGACGTTCGGGTTTGTGCTGCCCGACCATGAGGCATGATGAACCCACGCTGAGCAGTTGCCGGAAACTGTAGGCTGCGCGTGGAGCCGGAACGGACGTGCCTCGACCCTGCCGGAGGACTGGAGTGACTGGGCGACAACCCCCCTACGTGCTGCTGATAGAAGACAATCCCCTCGACGTTTTCCTGCTGGAGACGGCTTTCGAGCTGGCGCACGTGCAGGTCGATCTGGAAGTGGCCCAGGACGGAGCCGCCGGGCTCGAAGTCCTGGAAGCCGCCTGCCGCGACAACCGGCTGCCCAAGATGGTCATCCTGGACTACAACATGCCCAAGCTCAACGGCGCGGAGGTCCTGACCCGGCTGCGGCAGGACGAGCGCCTGTCGGAACTCAAGGTGGTCATGCTGACGACCTCGCGCTCGCATGAGGCGCAGATCCGGGCGCTGCGGGCCGACGACTACCTCATCAAGCCCGAAGGGGTGGACGCGGCTCAGGCCGTCGCCCTGAAACTGGCCGCGCACTGGCAGTAGGACCTGCGAGGGCCGAACGCTCGCCGCGCCGGCGGCCCGGCACGACCGACCTCCCTGACCCCCTCTGCCTGACCCGGTTGCTCTCCTCCGGGTCAGCTGATGAGCTGTTTATGAGTCTGGGCGGCGGCCCTGGCCCGTGGGGGATAGGGACCTGCCGGCCCTTCGCGGCCTCCGCAGCGGCCGATTTCTGCCGTCAGTCACGCGACGGCGAAAATACCCTTGCCGTAAATCCCCCCAAGGGGGGCATGCGACAAGTCAGGAAACTGTTGCGACATGTGGTGTTTGTTAAGAGCAGGAAGTTCCCGTGTTCAGTCAGTTCACGGGCCAGGAGGCATATGCAGAGGAATACCAAATTTATCACACTCATGGCGGCCCTGGCGACCGGCGTCGCTGCGGCGGCGGCCCCCACCCCCAATCCCAACAACTACACCGCCAGCGGCGTCACCATCGAAAACGTGGCGACGTCCAGCTTTACCGATCCTGCCAACTCCGCCCAGACGATTACGGGCACCTCGAACACGGTGAGAACGACCGTGCTGCCCCTGCCCGGTTTCGACATCGTGTACGGCTCCGGTGCGGCCGACGGCGGTGGAACGGACAGCAACAAGGCCAACGGGATCAACTCGGCCATCGCCGCGCCGGACTACAGGACCGACATCAAGCCCGGCGACACCGTGACGAACACGTACTACCTCGTCAACAACGGCAACACGCCGCTGAACGTGCAGATTGCGGCCAACACCACGGGCAACTCGGCGGCGAACGCCACTTCGGGGATCGGGTCGCTGTCGCCCAGCGCCGTCACCTATACCTACGCCGACTCGGCCGGGACCGCTGTGACGGCCAATAACGGAACGGTCACGCTGCCGGTCAACGCTTACATCACCGTGACCCAGTCGTTCGTGGTTCCTGCCGGAGCGGCCCCGGGCACGCTGTACGGGGCTTCCCCGGTCGGCACCGTGGTCGGTACCGGCACGACCGCCAACGGCGTCACCACCGGCCAGACCCTCGGAGAAGGGCAGACCGTATCCAGCGGCACGCCCAGCGCGGCCCCGGCGGCCACCACCGACCTGCAGTTCACGGTGGTCAAGATCTACGACCCCGTGCTCGCCAACAGTCCGACCGCGCCCGGCGGCAACGTGACCCCCCCCGGCACGACCACACCCACGCCCGGCTACACGGCCACCACGCCCCCCACCTCCGGCAACGGCGCCCCACCCGCGAGCGGCACGGCCCCCGGCACCACCCTGATCACCGTTTCGGGAGATCAACAGTTCGCCTATCCGCCCGCCGATACCGAAACGGCCAACCCCGACGTCGTGCGCTTCAAGAACACGGTCACCAACGGCGGGACGCTGACGGACACCATCTCGCTGCTTCCCGTCAACAGCACCGGGGCCGGTGCCGTGACGGGTTTCACCAAGACGTCGACCGGCACCTACACCGGAACGAACGCCGACGGCAAGACGGTCACGGTGCAGTTCCTGGACGCCAACAACAACCCCATCGATTCCGTGACCGTCGGCGCAAACGCGTCGGCCGACTACACCACCCAGGTCACCTACCCCGACAGCAACTCGCTGCCCAACCAGCACGTGCTGGACCTGATCATCAAGGCCACCTCGGGCAACAACCCGAACGTCAGTGACCTCACCACCGACACCATTCAACCGACCCAGGCCCAGTTCGGCGACACCTCGAGCCTGACCTCGCCCCCCACCAAGCCGCTGGCGGTCAACCCCAACACCGCGCAGTCGCAGACGGGTACGCCCGGCTCGACCGTCTCCTACGCGATGAGCGTGGCCAACACGGGCACCTACACCGACAGCTATACCCTGAGCGGCTACGTCACCGTGACCCTCAAGGACAACTCGACGCGCACCGTGCCGGTGGTCTACAGCGGCACCAACGTGACCCAGACGGGCACGACGACGGTCAACGGCGTCACCTTCAACACCTACACCGTCAGCAATGTCGCGCCCAACACGTCGGCGCCCCTGACGGCCACCGTGACGATCCCGGCGGACGCCGCCGCGACCGGAACCTCGGCGACCGCCGGGACCCTGCCGCTGCCCGCGCCGACCCTCCAGCAGACGGCCAGCAGCGTATACAGCGACAGTAGTACGAAGGGCCCCGGAAGTGGCCTGAGCCTGACGGACACCAACAACCTGCTGGTCGTCAGCGTGGCCGGTGGAGTCGTGACGGGCAAGTTCACCCAGACCACGGGGGCCGCGGCGACCCCGCCCACGCCCGCTGCCAACACGCAGAAGGTGACCGGGAATCCCGGTGTGCCCTCCAGTGGCGCGCCCAGTGCGACCGAAATCGGCAATCCCGCTGGTTACGACGCCCTCGCCACGCAGGGCTACCTGCCCCAGCAGGCCTACAAGTACGACATCATCGCCAAGAACAACTACAACACGGGCATCAGCAACTTCAGACTCAGCGACAAGCTGCAAAGGGGTCTGCAGTACGTGTCGGCGACCTGCACGGTCTACTCCTCTGACCAGGCCAACAAGACGGTCGTCACATCGCCCACCGTGGCGACTGCTGCCGGGACCGGGGCGGACGCCGGGACCACGACCGTGACCTGCGCCGCGACCACCCTGCAGCCGGGCCAGATCGAAATTCTCGAAATCACCGTCAAGGTCCAATAGGCTTTTCGCAGAGGGGCTCCTCTGCATTCCACGCAGTCTGGACGCCGCCTCGGCAGGGGTGGCGTCCTTTCTCGTCGTTGAGCCTGCGCAGGCTGATCGGCCAGAAGAGGCGCCGGTCGCTCTGCCCCGAACATGGCCCCGGTCACCCCGGTGGCTGTCACGACAAAGGCAGGCGACGCTGTTACACGTCGCCTGCCCAGGGTTCCGGTCGTCCTTCAGGGCGCCGGGTTCAGGTGGGGATTCAGTGGGCGTCCATCACGGGCGCCGCCTGGGGATCGCGGCTCCCCAGGCGGCGGTCGGGGATGAACAGCGCGGCGATGAGCGCCAGGGCGATGACGAAGATGCCGACCGCGTAGATGCGCGCCACGCTGTTGGCGAAGCTCACCTTGATGGCGCGGCTCACCCCGTCGAGCGAGCGGTCGGTCTGGGCCAGCACCTCGGTCTGCGCCGTGTCGAAGCTCTGCCGGACACGGGTCAGGACCTGGGTCTGGCCGGCCGGGGACTGCACCGCCTGATCCGGAACCCCGGCGAGGCCGCTGCGCAGGGCTTCAGGAAGCTGGGCGTTCTGCTTGAGTGCCGCGAACTGCGCAGGGTCGCCGCTGCGCACCGCCGTCTCGATGGTCTGGTACTGCTGCGCGAACCCGGCCTTGATGCCGGCCTCGGCCTTCTGCTTGGCGGCCTCGGCATCGAAGGCCTGTCCGCCCTGAGCGCCGCCACTGCCGTTCTGGACGGTCGCCAGCTGGCTCTGGAGCTGCGGGGGCGCGTTCCGGACCACCTCGGCGAAGTTGGTCTTGAACTGCGTGCCGAGCGCCGAGGTCAGGACCGCGCCGAACAGGGCCACGCCGATGGTGCCGCCCATCTGCTGGAAGAAGGTACCGCTGCTGGTGGCGACCCCGATTTCCTGGCGGGAGACGGCACTCTGCGCGGCGAGGGTGAACAGCGAGACGGTCGGGCCCAGGCCCAGGCCCACCAGCACCATGCGGGCGGCGAGCATCGGATAGGAGGTGTCGGCCGTGATGGTCGAGAGCCAGATGAAGGCCACCGTGGCGAGGCTCAGGGCCCCCACGATGAGCCACTTGTAGCGCCCCAGGCGCGCCGCGAGCAGACCGGCACTCTGCGCGCCGATGATGAAGCCGATGGTGAGGGGAATGGTCGCCGTGCCCGCCCCGGTGGCGCTGAAGCCCCGGACGTTCACCAGGAACAGCGTGAGGAACAGGATGGCCCCCAGGAAGCCTGCCCCCACCAGGAAGCGCGAGATCATGACCCACGTGAAGGTGCGGTTGCGGAACAGGCCCAGCGGCACGATGGGGCTGGGATGACGCGACTCCGCGAACAGGAAGGCCACGAGGGCGGCTGCCGAGAGCGCGAAGAGCGAGAGCAGTTGCGGGCTGCCCCAGGCGTAGTTGCCGTCGGCCCCCCAGGTCAGCGCGAGCAGCAGCGGCACCGTGAACACGATGATGAGGGCCGCGCCCAGGTAGTCCACCTTGGCCTTGAGGCCGCTGGCGAGCCGGGGCATCTTGGCGAAGATGAAGGCGAGCGCGATCAGGCCCAGCGGCAGGTTGACGTAGAACACCCAGCGCCAGCTGAGGCTATCGGTCAGGAAGCCGCCCAGGAGCGGCCCGATGACGCTGCTCAGGCCGAACACGGCCCCGAACAGGCCCTGGTACTTGGCGCGGTCTCGCGGCGCGAAGATGTCGGCGACGATGGCGAAGGCCACAGAAGCCAGCGCCGCCGCCCCGATGCCCTGCACGCCCCGGAAGACGACGAGTTGCATCATGCCGCCGCCGAAGAGGTTGCCCAGGAACGGCTCGCCCGACAGCCCGCACAGCGCCGAGCCCAGCAGGAAGATGACGATGCCGATCATCAGGATCGGCTTGCGGCCGTACAGGTCCGAGAGCTTGCCGTAGATGGGCACCATCGCGCTGCTGGTCAGCAGATAGGCGGTCGTGACCCAGGAATACAGGCTCAGGCCGTCGAGTTCGCGCGCGATGCGTGGCAGCGCCGTCGACACGATGGTCTGGTCGAGGGCCGAGAGGAACAGGCCCAGCAGCACGCCGGCCACGATCAGCTGCTTGGTCCGGAGATCGAGGGTTTCGGCGTAGTTGATGTGCTGTCCGGTCGTCGCGGGTGGAGAGGTCTGGGTCACGGTTGATCCTCGGGGGTAGGGGAGGGGGTGGGGGGATGGGGGCAGAGGGCCCTGCTGGCCTGAGCCGCAAACTCGCCGGGACTGGCGGGCAGATAGGGATCGAGGCGGCCCAGGCAGCAGCGCAGTTCGCCCAGGACGTCGGCCGGGGCATGGAGCAGCAGCAGGGTGTAGGCCTGAAGGGCGTCGCGTTCCAGGCGGCCCAGGAGGCCCTGGCCCTGATCGCTCAGCGCGATCCGCTTCTGACGGCGGTTGTCGGGGTCCTCGCTGCGCACCACGAGCCCGTGCTGGACGAGCCGTTCCAGCAGGTGACTGGTGGCCGAGAGGGTGAGCCCCACGGACCGGGCCAGGGCCGAGACGTTCTGGGTACCGTGCGCGCGCAGCTGGAACAGCACGCCGATCTGCCGGGAAGACAGCTGCGTGTCCTCGTGGTCGGCCTCGTTGAGACGCTGCGTGTAGGCGTTGACATAGCCCTGGTAGCGCTTCAGCGAGCGGCCCACGGTCCGGGCCACGGCCTCGGCCGACTCGTCCGGGGGACCGGGGGAAGATGCGGGGGTCGGGGGATCGGGGGGCCGGTCGCTGTTCATACCTGCAAGACTCTAATACTTTTGAGCCTGCAATGGTGAAACTATTGAAAGGATGAAAAGACCCGCCGCCTGTAGGGGCAGCGGGTCGGCTCCGACGTGTCCGGAAGGCTGGCCCGGTCTCGCCGGACCTGCGCTCAGCGGCGCAGCAGCTCGTCGGTAAAGAGCTTGCGGAAATCCAGTTGCCGCGCGCTCTGCCCGTTCGGCAGTTTCACTGCGCCCGCCTTCAGCAGGAAAGCGGGATACTCCGTCCACATCTTCAGGGTCTGTTCGCCCCAGGGGCGGCCGGGGGCGCGGTAGGCCCCCTGACGTCCGAGTTCGGCCAGACTGTCTCGCAGGACGCCGGGGTCGGGGAAACTGCCTTTCGGGGCGGTGTCGATCATCAGGCGGGCGGCCTCGGCGGGGTGGGTACGGGCGTAGTCGTACCCCCGCGCCGTCGCGGCCATGAAGGCCCGCAGCCGGTCGCGCCGGGCCGGCAGGGTACGGCGGTCGGCGGTGAAGACCGGCGTGTAATAGTCCGGCACGCCGTAGTCCTTCATGGAAAAGGTCCGGAGCGGATGGCCCGTGCGCCGCGCCTGCACGCCCTCGACCGCCCCGAAAACCCACATGAAGTCCGCGCGCTTCGCCAGCAGGGCGTCGAGGCCGAACACGTTCAGGGCCGGACTGCGGAAGGTGCCCTGACCGCCGTCGCGCCGGATCATGGTCTGGAGAATCGGCGTTTCGTAGGGCGCCCCGAAGGCCGCGTAGACCCGGCCGTCGAAGTCGCGTGGCCGCCGGATGTCCGATCCGTCCAGTACCGCGAAAGACGCCGTGTTGGTGGCGTAGATGGCCGCCACGCTGACGAGCGGTTGCCCGGCGGCCACGGCGGTGGTCACGCCCTCGGCCCCCGAGATCCCGAGGTCGGCCTTGCCTGCGAGAACCAGCGTGTCGGGGCTGACGGAGCCGTAGGGCAGCAGCGTGACCTTGAGACCCGCCGCCGCGTACCAGCCCCGGGCCTGCGCGACATACAGGCCGATATGGTTGAGGTTCGGCACCCAGTCGAGCGCGACGGTGACGGGTACGGGTGCGGCGGCGCGGGCAGGGGCGGTGGCGGATGCAGGCGCGGCCTGTACCAGGGAGAGCGGAGCGAGCAGCAGCGCGGCAGCGACAGACAATGTGTTCATGGATTTTCCTCTGGCTCAGAAGGGCGGCTGGGGCGGCAGCCAGCGCAGGACGCGGCGGGACAGGGCCGTGGTCAGGGCCACCAGCCCCACGCTGAGCAGCGCACATACGGCGACGGCCGCGAACATGAGGTCGGTGGCGCGGGCATTCACGCTGGTCTGGAGGACATACCCCAGCCCGGCATATGCGCCGAGATATTCGGAGAAGATGGCGGTGGGTACGGCGTAAGTCGCCGCCACCTTCAGGCCTGAAAAGAAGCTCGGGAGGGCCGACGGCCAGCGCACGAGGCGGTCGAGCTGGCCCGGCGACGCGCCCAGGCTCGCGGTGACGCGCAGCAGGTCGGGGTCGGCGCGCGACAGGCCGTCGAGGGTGGACACCGCGACCGGAAAGAAGCTGCCCAGCAGGACCAGCAGCACCTTGGGCAGCAGTCCGAAGCCCAGGGTCAGCAGCAGCAGGGGGGCGAGCGCCACCAGCGGCACCGTCTGGGACACGACCAGCCAGGGCAGCGCCGCACGTTGCAGGGCCGGGAGGCGGTGCAGCGCCAGCGCCGCGCCGGCCCCCAGCACGGCCGCTGCGGCCAGCCCCAGTCCCGTTTCGAGCAGGGTCTGGGCCGCATGCCGGGCGAGGTCTGGGGCGCTGCGCCACAGGGCCGCCAGCACGGCGCTGGGAGCAGGCAGGATATAGGGCGCGACCCAGCCCAGGCGCGCCGCCGCCTCGGCACACAGGGCCACGCCCAAGCCGAGGGAGACCGGTCCCGTCAGGGCCGGGCGCAGGCGACCGGGAACGGTCAAGGGCCGCCCTGCAGGGCCGCGAGAATGTCGGCCTCGGCCGCGCGCTGCCCTGCGGGAGTCAGGCCGCGCAGGTCGAGCCGCAGCCCCACGCGCGCCGGGCTGCCCGACAGCACGGCCACGCGGTCGCACAGCGCGGTCGCCTCGCGCACGTCGTGGGTGACGAGCACGGTGGTCGGCCGGAAACTGCGCTGTACCCCGCGCAGCCACGTCTGTATGTCCTGGCGGGTCAGGGCGTCCAGAGCGCTGAACGGCTCGTCGAGCAGCAGGACCTCGGCCCCCGTGAGGACCGCGCGCAGGATCGCCACCCGCTGCGCCATGCCGCCCGAGAGCTGGTGCGGGTACAGCGTGGCCGTCTGCTCCAGCCCGAAGCGGGAGAGCAGTTCCAGCGCGGCGCCCCGGTCCTGGGGCTGCCCCCGCACCTCGGCACTCAGGTGCAGGTTGCCCAGCACCGTGCGCCAGGGCAGCAGGGCCGGGCGCTGCGGCACGAAACCCACGCGCCCCCGCTGCGAGGCGGCGGGGACCGGTTCGCCCCCCCGGCGCAGTTCTCCGGCCGAGAAGTCGTGCAGGCCGGCCAGGGCGCGCAGCAGCGTGCTCTTGCCGCAGCCGCTGCGCCCCAGCAGCCCCGTGACCTCTCCGGCCGGAAAGTCGAGCCACAGCCCGGCCAGCACAGGGTCACCGGGTCGCGGCGTGGTCGGGGGGGCCGCCGCGCCGTAACCCAGCGACGCGCCGCGCACCTCCAGGGCCGGAGCAGCGGTCCCGCCGGTGTTCACTCCGGTCCGGTGACGGCGTACACCGTGTCGTAGAACAGCTTCTCGCAGGCGTAGGTGCGCCGCACGGTGCGGGTCACGGTCTCGCGCGCCTGTGGAGTGAGGGCCAGTTCGCGCAGCAGGGCGGCCTCGCCGCCGTCTACGCCTGCCTTCAGGCCGTCGTGGAGCGGGAAGAAGGCCACCTGCTCGGGGGTCAGGCCGTACTCACGCACCAGCGCCGGTCCCGCGAGATCGCAGATGGCGATAAAGACGCTCTCGCTCGCGGCCACGCTGGCCAGCAGGCCCAGAAAGCCGTCGTGGGCCAGCGCGTAATAGAAATTCATGGTCAGGGCCGCGCAGCCCGGCAGAGGCTCGGCCGCCGCGAACTCGGCCTCGGTCAGCCCGAAGGCCCGCCCGAAGTGCAGCAGGTGGCCGGGGTCCTCCGGGGCCGAGAAGTTCTGTTTGGCGGTCCACTTGCCCAGCAGCGCCGCGCGGGCGCGCTCGTCCGGCGCGTGGGCCAGCAGCAGGGCCTCGAGCTGGCGCGAGTGCCCGACCAGCCAGGCGTCTTGCAGCGCGAAGGTCCGCAGGTGCGCCCGCGTCGCCGTCCCCGACTGTACCGCGCGCCACAGCGGGTGGCCGAGCAGGGCGGCGGCCTGCGGGCGCAGGTCTTCGGTGAGGACATCCGGAATGAAACTGTACGGCAACAAAAATTCCCCCTTCTGGACAGGGGGAAGCAGGCGGCCGTGCGCACGCGGAGGCGGCCGGCCGTCACGCTCCCCACGGCGGTATGAACCGCATCGGGTCATTGGGGTCTGATCTCAGCCGCGCTGCGAGCGCGACACCCCCGGTGACGGGCGAAGCATAGCACCCCCGAGGTGTGGGCCGACCGGCCGTCTGCACAGGGGCAATCTTCCTGACCCGTACAGGCAGTGCGGCAGGAGCGCGCATACCCGCCGGAGAGTCCGGCACGTCTGCCGGAGCGAGCAATGCCCTTTCGGACGCTCCGGCAGACGCAGCGACCTGGGGTGAGCTGGACCCGGCACAGGAATAACGCTCAGTTAACGCTCATGCCTTACATTTATGTCACAGCAGCAAAGTCTTAAGAAAGCATGGGAGTGGCCGGGCGGCGCTGCTGGAAGCTCGGTTGTGGAGCGAGAGGGGGAGGAAACGAAGACCCAGACGATATTTACATCGCATCTACCGGACCCGACCGAAACATACCGACTGGCTTTGCCCATGAGCGACATGGGAAAAGGGGAGAAAAGATGAAGCGCACCGCACTGCTGACCACTGCCGTCCTGCTCGCCACCACCGCGACCGCCGCCAGCGTCGCCGGGTCCCAGACCACGCCCCTGACCCTTCAGGTGAACAACTTCTGCGTGATGGCCTA
Organism: Deinococcus gobiensis I-0; assembly: GCF_000252445.1. Taxonomy (GTDB): domain Bacteria; phylum Deinococcota; class Deinococci; order Deinococcales; family Deinococcaceae; genus Deinococcus; species Deinococcus gobiensis. The sequence continues at coordinate 747,965 of NC_017790.1, forward strand.
CACCACGCCGCAGTACAACGGCAAGGCTGGCCTGGACAAGACCTACGACACCCTCAGCCTGGGAACGGTCAACGCGGTCACCAACAACACCGTGAGCGACAAGATGGTGATGGCCGTGGACTGTAACAAGGATACGGTCCTGAACATCGTCACCCCGGAAACGGTCACGCTGACCAACCAGAAGGGCGACACCATCCTGATCAAGAGGGACGCGACCTGGAGCCCCGAGAACCCCTTTGTCATGTCCTTCAGCAAGGGCAACAGCCGCGTGCCGGACTATGGTTTTGGCGGCTACCAGTACTACGAACTGCTGGCCAGCTTCAAGGTCGGCGGCGCGGGCACGGGCGGCAACCGCGCCTGGTCGGTGCCCGGTGGTCTGTACAAGGGTGACCTGGTCATCAACTTCAACTACGACGAGTAAAGCCTTCCCTCTCCAGGCAACCCACCGCCGCGCGGCCGGGTTGCCTGTTTGTGCCCCGAGGTGAATCCGGAATGAACATCCCAGGTGTGAGGCTGCTCGTCCCCCTGGCCCTGCTCGGCGGCATGGCCGGGGCCAGCGCCGTCTTTCCCCCGGCCGCCTGTCAGATCGGGCCGGTCAGCAGCTCGGTCATGACCTATCAGGTGCCCACGGGCGCGCGCGGAACCCTGAATTTCAGGGTGCGCTGCCCGGCGGGCCAGACCTACGTGGTGCGCCTGAGTACCCCGGAGGGACCGCTGCTGGGAGCCAACGCGGCGCTGCGGTTTCTCGGCGCGGGCCAGAGCGAGGCGGTGATGTCCCTCACGGATCTTCCCGCCGACCTGACCGTGTCGGGCGAGCGGGACTTTTCCCTGAGCCTGCGTGCCGAGCCGGGGCAGTGGAAGCTGGTGGGCGGCACCTACCGCACGAATCTGGAAATCGGGACCGAACCGCTGGCCCCCCCCCTGTAAGGAGCATGACCTTGAGAAAAGCAGTCTGGCTATGGGCGGCCCTGGGCCTGTGCGGCGGGGCCGGTGCCCAGTCGTTCAGCCTCACGCCCACCGCGTTCAACATCAACCCCGAGCGCACCAACACGGCGCAGGTCCGCCTTCAGAACCAGACCCTCCAGCCCCTGCAATTCCGGGTCGAGGTCATGAAGTGGACGATGGACGGGACCCAGGTGTCCTACGTGCCCACCCGCGACGTGGTCGTGAATCCGGCGACCTTCCAGCTCGGGCCGCAGGGCGCGCAGGTGATCCGCGTGGGGGTCCTGAAAAAGGCCGGGGCCGACGAGATGACCTACCGGGTGTTCGTGCGGCAGGTGCTGGATACGGCGACTGCCCAGGCCGACCAGCAGGACGCCCAGATCAACCTGTCGCGGCTCATCAACATCTCGCTGCCGGTCTACGTGACCCCGCCCGACAGCGCCGCGAAGGTCAGTTTCCGCATCAATGCCGGGGGCCAGACCCCCACCCTGGAGGTCACGAACGGCGGCAACCGGCACCTGACCCTGCGGCAGCTGCGCCTGGTCAGCGGCGACCAGACCTTTCCCATCGGCAGCAACGCCGTTCTGGGCAAGAGTACGCTGGCGCTGGCGCTGCCTGCGGCGCTGCCGGCCGGCGCGGTGGTCGAGGCCCGTTACCAGGACGCCGACGACAAGGAACAGCGCGCCGCTGTGGCGCGCTAGGACGGGTGAACTGACGTGGCGAACCGCACCCCTGGATGGCCGCTCCTGACCCTGACGGCGGCGCTGCTGTGTGCCGGAACCCTCTGTGCCGCGCAGGCCCAGACCCAGGGGACGCCGCTCCCGGCGCCGGCGGCCCCCACCAGCGCCGTGCCGGCCACGGCCACCGACCTCTGCGCCCAGACCCCGACCTTCGTCGACACCACCGTCAACGGCGAGGGCCGGGGCGGCACGCTGGCCTTTCTGGCCGGGGGGGAGGTCTGGGTGTCGCCGGGGGTGCTGCGCCCCAGCGAGGCCGGGTACGTCGCGCAGACGGTGACCTGCGAGGCGGGCGATTTCGTGCGGCTCAAGTCTTCCCTGAGCGTGAATTTCGACGCCGGCGAGCTGACACTGGACATCCGCCCCGAACTGGCGCTGCTGCCCGGCGGCGTGCTGGACCTGGGCACCGACGCCTCGCAGGCGGCCCCGGACGGCCCGGTGCTGCCGGTATTCTCGGTGGGGGTACGCGGTGACCTGCGCCGCAGCCTGCTGGTGTTGGATACGCTGCCCGGCAGTGTGGTCACCCATACGGCCGCCCTGCGCCTGGACTACCAGAACGCGCGCGTCCAGACCTATGCCCAGGTCAGCGAGGGTGGGCTGCTCCGCCCGGGGCTGGACGCCGGGTCGCCGGAGGCCGGAGCGCAGCGCTTCGGGGCCGAGGCGGCGGCGCTGTACGACCTGAGCCCGGTCCTGAGCGTGGGCGCCGTGGCCTACGCCGACTATGCCGCCCCCCCGGTGACCGTGCCGGACGGCAGCGCGGCGTCTGCGGTCTGGGGCCTGAGCCCCGACCGGGTGAGCGGCCTGACCTTCGTGGCCGGCAGCACGCGCGCCTACCGCCTGCCGCAACTCGTGGTGCCCCTGCCGCTGGACGCGGACGTGAGCATCGTCGTGAACGGCAGCTCGCTGCGGCGGGTGCGGGTCGCGGCCGGCAACCTGACCCTGCGCAACATTCCGCTCGCCTCACCGTCGGGCACGGTCGAGGTCAGCATTCTCGACGCGACCGGCATCCGCACGCAGCGTTACGGGTACACCTCGGCCGACGTGGTCGTGGCGGCGCGCGCGCTCGCGGCGCAGGGACAGGTCGGCGTGCAGGCCCGCACGCTCCGGGGCACCTCGGGCCTGATGCCGGCGGCGGCCCTGACCGGCGTGTACGGCCTGAACGAACGCTGGAGCGTCGCGGGCGAGGTCTTGGCGTCGGCCGAGCAGCAGCGGGTCCAGGCGTCGGTGCGCTACACCGATCCGGCCTTCAATACGGGCTTTTCGGTCCGCTACGACTCCCGGCTGCGCGCGCCCGTCGTGCTGACCGGCGACGCGACCTACACCCGCGCCGAGTGGCGCGTGGGGGTCAATGCCGCCGTCGTCCCCACCGACCTGGGCGCGTCGCTGCTGCGTGGGCAGGTGTCGATGCTGCGGCCCCGGTTCGTGACCACGCTGGGCCTTCAGGCCGCGCCCGGAGCGGGGGAATACGGCGTGAGCCTCAACGGTACGGGCCGCCTGTCCGACCGCCTGAGCCTGGGCGGTGAGGGGTCGCTCCGCACCGACGGGACCGGCACCCTGGGCTGGCGGCTGGGCGTGAGCCTGAACTGGACCCCCTGGGAGAAGGTCAGCGTACTGGCCGGAGCCTTCACGGCCAGCACGGTCGGAAGCGGACCGCAGACCGTCCTGGCGACGCAGGTGAGCTACCAGCCCAGCCCCGCGCACACCTTCAGCAGCCTCATCACCACCCAGACGGGGCAGACGCCTGCGGCGAGCCTCCGCTACGACTACAACCGCAACGTGCTGGCCTCGGTCAGTGCCGCGACCACGGGGGACTTCAGCGTGGCCGGAGCCGCCACCGCCGCGTGGGTGGCGGGCCGGGCGTACCTCACGCAGGACCAGTTCGGGCACGGCGTCCTCGTCAGGACAGGGGTACCGGGGCTGCCGCTGGTCATCAACGGGCAGAGCGTCGTGGCCGATGCGCGCGGCGACGCCCTGTTGATGCTCAGTGTCGCCGCGCGTACCGTCAACCTGACGCCGGATTTCGAACGTATCCCCTTCACGGTCAGCGTGGTCGAGGACAACCGCGAGGTGGCGCTCGCCCCGCACGGCATCGTCACGGTGGACTGGACCTCGAATTTCATCCAGAACATGTGGGTGCGCCTGTTGCGGCCTGACGGTACGCCGGTCCGCTATGGCCGCATCGACCTGCCCGGCGGGCCTACCACCGACGACGAGGGCTGGAGTCTCGTGCCCCGGCAGGCGACACCGGTCACAGTACAGGTGCAGCCCGACGAGGACGGGGGCTTACCTTGCCGCGCGACCCTTCGGGCGGGCCAGGAGACGTCCCGCTGCGAGCCGCTGCCCTGAACCTGTGCAGGCCCAGCCGGGCCGCTCCGCTCAGTAGAAGTCGAGCTGGTAGCCTTCGGGCCGGGCGAGACGCCGGTAGTCCACCAGGTCCCCGCCCGACTCGTCACGCCGCACCCCGAGCAGCCGCACCGGCTGGAGGGGCGACGTGGCGAGACCCAGCAGGGCCGCCGCTTCCTCCGTGGGCTGGTAGCCGCGTGTGCAGCGCAGGGTCAGCACGTCCGGGGTCTGGCCGGCGACCTCGCACCGCGCCTCTACCTGAAGGCTCAGGTGGAGGACTTGCTGAGGGGCCAGTCCCCAGGCGGTGCCGGAGCAGAGGAGGGCGAGGCCCAGCAGCAGGCCGCGGGTTTCCGGGCGGCGCGACTTGAGACGTGCGAGTTCAGTCATGGCGTGGGCTCCCCACAGCCGGGCCTTACCGTGCCCGGCCGTGTTTCTGGGGGCACTGTAGGGGGCGTGCTCTCACGGTCTTCTTTCGGGGCGGCGCGGCGAGGGGGTCAGGAGGCCTTCATGGTCCGGCTCGGTGGCTCCGCCGGGAGTTCTCAGCGGACGTACAGCGGGCGCAGGGTCTTCAGGAGAAGCGTCATGGCCACGAGGGCGCCCGCTCCGGCTCCGACGCTCTGCCAGAGGTCGCCGGTCGGCAGCACGCGGCTCTCGTCCCAGCAGAAAAAGACGGTGAAGACGGCGAACATCACGGCATTGACGTAGATCATCGGAGGTCATTGTGGCGTTTTCCGGCCCGGCCGGATGAGCGGCGGGCCGGAGGTGGCCGGCTCAGGCGGGCAGTTCGGCCGGGCCACCTGCCGCCGAAGAAACCTCTGGAGTGAAGACCACCCGGTACTCGCCTGGCAGGGTGCGCAGCAGATGCCAGATGGCCGTACCCGCCAGACGCACGAGCACCTGCGCGACCTCGTCGTGTGGCAAGCGGGTGGTGAACAGGCCGTCGTTGCCGCTGACGCTGAAGCCGGGACCGTCGGGCAGCCGGACCTCGGCGCCCACGACCGGCTCGCCCGCACCGTCCACCAGGGTCCAGGCATAGCGCCGGGATTCCTGCGCCAGGCCGCCGGAGGGGTCACGCATGCTGAAGCTCAGGCCCACGGCGAGGCTCCGCAGCTGCTCGATGTTCAGGTCCAGGGGCGCGGTCAGGACATAGTGCAGCGCAGGCCGGGGCGGGATGCCCAGGGCGCTGAACACCTCCGAGACGCGTGGGGCGCTTTCGGCCTGGGCCACCTGCGCCTGGAGCGGCGTGTCGAGCGCCCGGACCTCGGCCGGCAGCAGGTCGTCGGGCCAGTCGGCATTGCGGACCAGCGTGGCGAGGACCCGCCACAGCACCTGCCATTCCTGGTCGTCGAGTTCGGGCAGCTGCGACTTGAAATGCGTGGTCACGACGTAGCGCAGGTCGATGCGGCGTGGGCGCAGGCGCTTGGTCTCGCGCGCGTCGTGACGGATATGCATAAATTCGTTCTCGCGCAGCTGGGCGTTCTCGACGATGGCATACAGGTTGAAATTGATGGTGGGCCGGTTGATGGCGGCCGCCCAGTCCCGCGTGGGGGTGGCGAAGGTGATGTCCACGTCGCCGGGTGGAATCTTGCCGTCGCTGTAGAGCATCGAGCGCAGCGCCTCGTGCAGGGCGCCGATCATGGCTGCCCACCTGTCTCTCCCTTCATCATCCGCCGATGAGAACCGTCGCCTGGGTGGCGCTGAGCACCGCGCCGCACCCCAGGAGGTCTCCCTCACGCGCGGCGGGTCGGCCCTCGATGAAGACGGTGGCCGATCCTCTGGCGATGACCTGTGGGCCGTGGGCCGCCAGGGGAGGGGGCTCGCTGTGGGGGTCGCCGACCCGTGCCGCAGGCAGACCGGCGACGGTGACGGTGGCGGCCCCGGCGCTCACCGCGCCGCCGTGTGCGCCGGGATCCCCGACGCGGAGGGCTGGAAAGGACATGGCCGCATGTTGCGCGCCCTGGGCGGAACTTGCAAGCGCAGACGCCCGGAGCCCGTCGTCAGGCGATGAAACGCGGTTGCGCTGGCCCGTCCCTGAGCGCTAGAGTTCCGGGGCCAGTGCCGCAGGTAGAGGGCAGGGGCGGGCCGGAGTGGCGGAATGGTAGACGCACTCGACTCAAAATCGAGCGGGAAACCGTGTGGGTTCGAGTCCCATCTCCGGCACCAAAAGAAAACCCCCGTCCTAGACAGGGGATTTTCTTTTGAATGAGCTTGCTGTGGATCGGTGACCGGTCGGTGCGGGCGATTCTTTTCTGGGGAAGAGTTCAGAGACGGTGCAGTGTGCCGGAGGGATTCAGTCCTTTTTCTGGCCGTCTTGATCTTCGTAGAGGGCAGGATCGTTGGCGCCGTAATGAACGGCGCTGGTGCCGTCGACAGAGGCGTCGAGGGTGTCAGTCTCCTTGACATCATTGGGAGGCTGATACACGGGGTGGTCAGGCGTGACGGTTTCGCCGGTTTCGGTCATGGGAGCGGTATCGGGCGTCGTGTCCTTGGTCATGCTGCAGTCTCGGCGAGTCGGACTGGAGAAGAGCAGAAATTGACTGAAGAAGACTTCACCTGATGGCGGGTCGGTCGCCAGGGGTGCACCTGCACAAGCCCGAGCCTCCTTGAGGTGAACGGAAGGCGTCCACTCTGGTCTGCTCGCCGGAAAGCACTTCAACATGAAAGGCCACCGAAGTGCCCTTCAACTGTCGGGAGAGGCTCAGCCCGCCCAGTAACCGATTGGCCCCATCAGGCTGATCGGTAGGGGCGTAGGGGCGGTGAGGCGAAACCGGCGAACACGGCAGCGAGCAGAACAGCGCCCACCTTCTTCATGTCGTACCTCCTCAATTTGAACCGTCCAGAGTTGGAGTGTCCTGTGTGGAGTGAAAGCCGATTTGAATGGCGCTACGGGAGAGGGTCAGGTGCGCGACCTGCTTCGGGACCGGGCCGGTCGAGCCGTAAAGAAGTGGCCTGTTGGCGAATTGACGCATGGGCCACCCTCACGACATGGCGGCTGACCGACCACAGCTGGCACTGACATGCAACTTGTCGTCGGAAAAGTCTCTCCTCATGGTGCAGAAGGAAGTCCGCCTCGGTTTTCCTGCGCCGAGTTCAGGGCGGCTGTTGCCCCAGAGCGAGATGCGCTACGGTAGCAGGATGCCACTGCTCCGGGTGCTCCTCGTCGACGACAGCCCTGCGGACCGTTTCCTGGCCCAGGAGGTCTTCTCGGCGCACGGGGGCACTGTCAGCCTTACCCTGACCGAGAGTGGCGACACCGCGCTGGCCCACCTGAACACCCCCGACGCCCCCCTCCCGGATGTTCTGCTCCTCGATCTCAACATGCCCGGGATGAGCGGCCTCGACGTCCTCACCGAGGTGAAGCAGTCGCCTACGCTCCACCACATCCCCGTGGTCATGCTCACGACCTCTCACGCCCGGCTGGATATCGAGGCCGCCTACGCCCTCCAGGCCAGCGGCTACCTCGTCAAATCGTCCGATTTCGGAAGCTTCCTGCAGCAGATCGAAGCCTTCGTCACCTACTGGTCCGGACATCTCTTCGCCCTTCCGGCGCTGCCTTAAGGTTTCCTCTTCCGCTCCCTCACCCCTTCCGGAGCCGAATCCACAGACTGTGGGGATGCCGAAGTTCCAGGTTCTCCTCATCGACGACAACGAGGCGGACCTGTATCTCCTGGCCGCGGCCTTCGAGGCCTACCCGAACGTTCAACTGGTCCCCTATACCCAGCCCGTGGCGGCGCTCCAGTGGGCCGAGTCGCAGGCCCGCAAAGGCCAGTTGCCCGATCTGGTGCTGCTGGACCTCTCGATGCCCCGGATGGACGGCTGGGAGTGGCTCCGCACCGCCCGTCGTCAACCCCTTCTGGGTGCCCTGCCGGTCCTGCTGTATTCGCAGACGCCCAGGGAAGTCTGGGCGCAGGACGAGGCGGGCACGCTGGCCTGCCCCTGCTGGCAGAAGCCCATGACCTTTCTGGAAGTGCAGGCCCAGGCCCAGCAGCTCTGCGAAATCTGGTTGCGCCAGCACAGCTTCACCCCCGAGGCGCTCCAGACTCCACACGCGAGCTGAGGCGGCCTGCACGGATACTGGCCCCCTGAAGGGTCCGGGTCACTGTGGACCGGCGCTGCCGTCTGTGGCGCCAGATCGGACTACAGGTGGACGAGCCTCCCAGGTTCCGCCAGGGTCTTCCGGATCGTGATGCTGGGCTCAAACTTCGTTCGTAGACTGCCGGGCTGGACGGTCGTGTCTGAGAATATGGAGCTGGACGGTATGTGTCCCCCTGCGCCCCCAGATGCTGTTTGGGCGGGGCGAAGGCCTGACGGCTGTAGCCGTGCCGCCGGTGTTCGGCTGCCACCTCGATGAAGGTAACCTGTCGTCTATCCGGCTGCGTCGGCTGCTCCCACAGCACGCCGATATTTTGACCGCGCTCCGTATTGTAGAGACCGGAGCGGAAGTTGTCCGGTGTCGCTGCTCCGTCGGGCAGGAGTCTCTGGAATTCCGCTGCCGAGCATATAGACGCTTCCTCGGCGGCTCATCGGCCAATTCCGACCTTCTCTGCGGCCTAGGTGGACACTGAACGCCGACGAGACCGCTGGAAGCTCTCGGGGGTCATGGGCTCGGGGCCCGGCATGAGGCCAGCGTAGACCGGGAGAGGAAGAGGGACGGAACGCCCCGGCCAGGACGTTCCGAGTTTTAGGGGTCAGCCCTGGAGAACAACTCTGTTGAAACCATCTGTCTCCCCGACCCGGAGGAGTCTGGCCCATCCGGGTTCGGGAGAGCCGCCCGGCTCGGATATGGACAGCGGCAGGCCGGAGGCTCAACTTGGCGCGTCCCACAGGCGGATTTCGGTAGGGCAGGCGCGGCACCCTACTCGAAGAACTTTAGGCTCCAGCCGGTGTTGCTCGTCGGGCCGTTGCCGGGGCCGCGCGTATAGGCCGTATTGCCCCACCACATGAACGTGCCGCTGTACCACGAGCGGTTGCCCCAGGTGTAGTTCAGGGATTTGGGCACGGCGTGGAACATCAGGGGAAAGCGCGACCCCGAGGGCGGGCTGGTCGAAACGTCGCCGTTCAGCAGCACGAAACTGTGGTGCCCCGGCCCATTGACATTCAGCGTGGGGTCCCAGCCGCTCATCATCAGGCTGCCGTTGGAGCCGAACAGGCAGCCGTTGGACTTGTACCACGCCCACACGTTGGTCGGGTCGCCGCCGCTGCTCAGGCGCAGGTCGGCGAGGCAGTAGTTCGCCGCCCAGCTGCCGTTGGCCGAGTACACGATGTGCAGCTGCCCACTCGGGTCCACGACCGGCTCGGGCGCCTCGTTGACGCGGGTGGGCGGTGAGGGGTCGGCCTGCTCCCAGCCCTCGCGCGGCTGCGAGATGATGTATCGCGCCCCGGTTGTCGAGGTTGGGGTGTTCATGCGGGCGACGTAGAGATTCTGCTCGCCGTTGGTGGTGCCCGCCCAGCCGGACCATACGAACCAGCGTGTGCCCCCGAACGTGAAGGCCGTGCCGTCGATGGCCCAGCGGTCGTCGGGCAGGGACATGCGCTGCGGATCGCTGTAGCCGCTGCCCGGGCTGGCCGAGGACGACACGTACATACGCTGCCCGCCGCCCCCGTCCCCGGCCGCGAAGTAGATGTAGTAGCGCCCGTCGGCCGGCTCGCGCACGATTTCCGGGGCCCACACGTTGGGCAGATTCTTCGCACTCGCCCAGATGAGCACGCGCGGCGCTGCCGCCAGGGCGTCCACACTGCCGGCGGCGCGGGTATAGATATTGTTGCCGTCCGACTCGACCGAGTAGTAGGTGGAGCCTACGCGCAGCACACTGGGGTCGGCGTTGCGGATGCTGGTCTGGCCCTGGGGGGTAAGCAGTGCGGGCGGCGCGGTCTGACTGGCGGTGGGCGCGACCGTGGCGAGCTGGCCGCAGGCGGCGAGGGTCAGGGTGAGGGGCAGCGAAACACTCCACTTCAGCATGGAACCTCCAGGACAGGGGGATGAGGTGGGCGGGAGAAGCTGTTCAATCAGGAGCGCCGGACCCGGGGCACGCCCCCGGACCAGTCCAGCGGCGCGGCGTGGAGCTGCCGTTTGGTGTGCTCGGGATTCCAGGCGTGGAACACCAGGATGTCCTCGCCGCCGCGCTGCGTCACGCTGGCGTGGCCGGGGCCGGTGAGGCCCGCGCCGGAGCGCAGCACGGTCGCCGCCTGCTGCGGTTCGTGGAAGGGGCCCAGTGGATGGTCGGCGACCGCGTGACCCACGCCGTAGCCCTCGCCGGTCCAGGCGCCGCCCGAATACAGCAGGTGGAACTGCCCATGACGCTCCACGACGAAGGCCCCTTCCAGCGTGTGCCAGTCGTGGACACCGCCGTACATCGCCCGCCCCGACTGGTACCGCTGCCAGTCGCCGCTGGCCCGCAGCACGGTACGGATCTCGCCCAGCCGGGTCATGCCGCGCAGTGGCGCCACGCACAGCACGGTGCCGGGGCGCTCGCCCCCCAGGTCGTCGCGCGCAAAATACAGGAACCACTCGCCGCTGCTGGCCCGGAAGGGGTGCGGGTCGATGGCGAAGGGCTCGTCCGGCGTGAGGTTCAGGCCCAGGTCACGAAAGGGGCCGGCCGGCCTGTCGGCCACCGCGACGCGCAGGTGATGGCCCTGGTCCCCGATGCCCACCGAGTAGTACATGTAGAACTGGCCGTCCTCGTGGGCCACTTCCGGCGCCCAGTAGTCGCGCGGCTCGTCGCTGATGGGTTCCAGCGCCCCGCCGCAGGCCTGCCACTCGCGCAGGTCGGCCGAGGTCAGGACCCCGAAGGCCCGCCCGTCCACCAGTCCGGCCGTGCCATAGGCGTAGTAGCGGCCCTCATGGAGCAGCACGAAGGGATCGGCGAAATAGGCCTCGTGCAGTGGTCCGGTCGGCAGGAGGTCGGCCGCCACGGCGTCGCTCATGGGGCCACCGCCGGGGCGGGCTGGGGCGTCAGGGTCGGGCCCTGCACCTTCACGGCGCCGTCCCGGAAGGAGATCCGGTCGAGCCGCATGCTGCGGTACCCCCTGTCGTCGCCGATCTGGCCCTGGGTCCAGGCGTGGTAGGCGAGCCAGGTCTGCCCGGCCGCGTCGGTCACGACGCTCTGGTGCCCCGGCCCGGCCACCTCTCCCTTCGAGACCAGAATCGGGTTCTCGGCGGCCTTGCGGTACGGCCCCGTGACCTTGCGGGCGACCGCGTAGCCCACCGCATACAGGTCCGAGTCGAAGGGCCCAGCCGAGTACAGCAGGTAGTAGAAGTCGCCGCGCCGGTACAGGGTCGGCGCCTCGATGACGTTGCCCTCCCACAGCGCGAAATTCTGGATGAGGGCGGTCGCCTTGCCGGTCAGCTTGAGGCCGTCGGCGCTCAGCGGCTGCACGTACAGGTGCGTGGCGAGGTTGCAGCAGTTGCCGTCGTTCTTCCACAGCAGGTAGGCGCGGCCGTCCTGGTCCACAAACGGGCTGGCGTCGATGCTGCCCCCCTCGGCCACCTGGCACACGAGCGGCCCGCTGCCCGCCCCCCGGAACGGTCCGGCGGGCGAGGCCGACACGGCGGCCCCGATGCACTGGCGGCCACTGGCGCGGTCGCGGGCGGTGAAGTACAGCACGTACTGCCCACGCAGTTTGGTCACTTCGGGCGCCCAGGTCAGGCCCGGCTGGACCCAATCGGGCAGGGTCGGCAGGGCGTCGCCGGCCCGCTCCCAGTGGACGAGGTCACGGCTGGTCATGTGCGGCACGTTGCCGCCCGCGCCGTTGGTGGCGTAGGCGTGATACGCCCCGCCGCTGCGCAGGATGAAGGGGTCGGGAAAGTTGGCGTCCACGACCGGATTGGTGAAGGTCCGGGCAGGCGCCGGCCCGCCCCCGGCCCCCGAGGTGAGCAGGGGCAGGGCGGCGGCCAGGGCCAGCAGCGCCGGGGCACACTTGAGCATGAACTACTCCTTGAGGCCCGTCGTGGACAGGCCCGCTTCGAGAAAACGCTGCGCGATCAGGTAGGCGACCAGGGCCGGCACCGCCGCCAGGGTGGTCGAGGCCATCAACTTGCCGTATTCGGTGACGTAGCGCTGCGAGAAGGTCGTGATGCCCACCGGCAGCGTCATCTTGTCCACGTCGGTCACGGTGTACAGCGGCCACAGGAAGTTGTTCCACGACCCCATAAAGGCGAACACCGCCAGCGTGACGACCGCTGGCAGGCTCAGCGGCAGGATGATGCGCCACCAGATGAGCAGGCTGTTCGCCCCGTCGAGTTTGGCGGCTTCCTCCAGCTCGCGCGGAATGCCCTGGAAGAACTGCCGCAGCAAGAAGACCCCGAACACCCCGCTGATGCCCGGCCAGATCAGGGCGTGGTACGAGTTGATCCAGCCGAAATTGAGCATCATGATGTAGGTCGGGACCAGGGTCACGATGCCCGGAATCATCAGGCTCGACAGGATGAACCAGAACCAGGTGTCGCGCCCCGGAAAGCGCATACGCGCCAGCGGGTAGGCCGTCAGTGCGCACAGCAGCACGTGCAACGCGGTGAAGGTCAGCGCGACCACCAGCGAGTTCCACGTCCAGCGCAGGATGTTGCCGTCGGGCGAGGTGAGCACCTCGCGGTAGTTGTCCAGCGTGGGCCGCAGCGGCCACCACTGCACCGGCGAGACGATGGCGTCGGCCTCGGTCTTGAAGGACGTGGAGAGCATCCAGTACACCGGCGCCAGGAACAGTGCGGCCAGCACGCACAGCAGCAGGAAGCGCGGCACCTCGCGCGGAAAGCGCCGGCGCGGCCTGGGTCCTGGCCGCGCGGTGGGTACGGGCGCGCTCACGAGGCCCCCTTCACGTCACGGGCCATCAGCCCGAACTGCGCCGCCGTGAAGATCAGCATCATCAGACCGAAGACGAAGCCCATCGCCGCCGCGCTGGAGATCTGGTTGTTCGTGAAGCCTTCCTCGGTGATGTACTGGATCACGCTCTGGGTGCTGCGGTTGGGGCCGCCCGCCGTGATAACGAGCGACTGCCCGAACAGCTGAAAGGAGGCCAGCGCCGTCGTGATGAACACGAACAGGGTCTGGGGGGCCAGCAGCGGCCAGGTGATGTGCCGGAACTGCTGGCCGGGGGTCGCGCCGTCCAGCGCCGCCGCCTCGTACAGGCTCGCGGGCACGTTGCTCAGGGCGGCGAGATACAGCGTCATGTTGAAGCCCACCGTCCACCACACGGTGCCGACCACGATGGGCACCCAGGCCAGCCCCTCGGTCGAGAGCCAGGGAATGGGGGAGGCGCCGGTCAGGGCCTCGCGCGCGGCGTTCACCAGTCCGATCTGGTTGTCGAACATCCAGCGCCACAGGATGCCCATGACCGAGACCGTCAGGACGCCCGGCAAAAAGAACACCGCCCGGAAGAAGGTGCGCCCGAAGATGGGCCGCTGGAGCAGCAGCGCCAGCCCCAGCGCCGCCGCGACGAGCAGCGGCACGCTGACCACCGTGAACAGCGCCGTATTCAGCAGCGTGCGCCAGAAGAAGTCGAACTGCGGCGTGCCGGGCACGAACAGGTTGCGGAAGAATTCCAGGCCCACGAAGCTCTGCACGCTGCTCAGCAGGTCCCAGCGGTGCATGCCGATGTACAGCCCGTAGCCCACCGGGTACACCGTGAAGACGAAAAACAGCAGCGCGTGCGGCAGCAGGTACAGGTACGGCTCGGCCCTGAAGGTGCGGGCGCGTGGGGCGTCTCCCCGCCGCGCCGCGTGGTCGGAATGCGGGGACGCTTGGTCGGTCATGGCTTCTGGCGCTCCTGTGCAGGGGCGCGGGACCGGCGCGGCGGTTGCCGAGAAGGGCATTTTCCCCGGGCCGCACGGGTCCCGCGCCGGGTCGGGGGCCTACTGGAAGTTCTTGCGGGCCTGCTCGATCTGCTTGTTGGCCTCGCTCACGCCGTCGTTCAGGGCCTGGGACACGGTCTTCTTGCCCAGATAGGCGGCCTCCCAGGCGGCGTCGAAGGGCCCCATGACCTGCCCGACCCAGGGGTAGCCGCTCGTGGCGTACACACTGTTCAGACGGTCGAAGATGCCGCTGATGGGGGCCTTGGCGAACTGCGCGTTGCTCGCCACGGCGGCCTGGGTGGGCAGGCTGCCGGTGGCCGTCCAGGTCAGGTTCTGGGCGGGCTGGCTGAGCCAGGCGATGAACTCCAGGGCGGCGCGGCGCTTGTCGGCGCTGTAGCCGGGGCGCTGCTTGAGCAGCGTCAGGTGGCTCGACCCACCCCAGGCGGCGTCACGCACGTTGCCGCCGATACGCGGCAAAAAGGTCACGCCGAAATTCATCTTCTGGGTCTCGAAGCGGTCGAGGTACCACTGCCCGCTGGGGAACATGCAGACCTTGCCCTGCGAGAAGGCGGCCAGCTCGGCTTCCTCGGTGCTGTTGGGGCGCGCCACATGCTGCTTCTGCACGAGGTCCACCAGGAACTGCACGGCGCTCACGGCCTGCGGCGAGTTGAAGGCCGCGTTCTGGTTCTTGTCGGTCAGGGCGCCGCCGTTTTGCAGGATGGCGGCGTAGGCGGCGCGCGAGCCCACCCAGTTGTTGTACAGGCTCACGCCCCAGGTGTCGAGGTTCTTGGGATCGAAGCCCGCCTGGGTCGAGTTCTTGCCGCTCTTGTCCACCGTACACAGCTGCGCGGCGCGCAGGAACTCGGCGCGGGTGCGCGGGGGCTTGGCGGGGTCCAGGCCGATCTTCTTCATCAGGTCCTTGTTGTAGAACATGACGTAGGCCACGCTGGAAATCGGCACGCCGTAGGACTGCCCCTTGTAGTCGGCGGTGGCGAACAGCGGCCCGAAGAACCGGGTCTTGCTGATGCCCGCGCCGCTCAGCTCGGCCGGGGTCAGCGGCGAGACGGCCCCGCGCGCGACGAAGCCGGTGATCTGGTCCTCGTTGATGACGGCCACGTCGGGCGCGCGCCCGGAAGCGACCAGCGCCGGCAACTGCTGCCAGGTTGTGGCCCAGGGCTGGGCCTGCGCGCGCACCTCGATGTTGGGGTGCGTGTCGTTGAACTTCTTGATCAGGCCTTCCATGACGGGACGGTCGGGACCGGTGAAGCCGTGCAGGAACGTGAGCGAAACTTTCTGGGCTCCGGCGGTGCCCAGGGCCAGCAGGGCGAGCAGGGGGGTGACGCGGCGCATGACGGTTCCTCCTTGAAGGACGGAAGAGGGAGCGGGACCCCGCAGGGTCGGCCGGGCGGCGCGGGCCCCAGGTGCAGACCACCGGAGGACCGACTGCGGTGCGCACCTCGGACGGTGCCCACGACCAGATGTGTAGACCCCCGGACTGTAACACTCCCGCCCAAAACCGTCAACAAAATTCGTGGGTTTTAGGCCGCCGTATGTTTGTGCGTCCAGAGTCGCCTCGCCTCAGGAGGAAGGGTCGGCGGGCGGCGATTCGTAGCCCAGGCGCAGCACGATGTCCTGGGGGTAGTTGCCGAAGGCGCGGCCGAACAGATTCAGGCCGCCCGCGTGCCGGGCGCCTTCCTTGATGCCCAGGCGCACCCGGATGTGGTGGTCGCGCGTGAGGTTGAGCCGTTCCAGCGTCACGTCCGAGAGCGGCTCCCCGTCGATCCAGGCGCCCTGCGGCGTGACCAGCCAGCGCTTGAGCAGGCCGTGGGTCGTCTGGTCCTCGGCCCACCACGCCGGAGTCAGGCGGGCGCGCACGCCCCCGAAGTCGCCGGGCGAGGTCCAGGTGCCGACCTCCACGTCGTTGATCCACAGCGTGATGTCCGAGGGCCAGTGCTCGTCGAAATGAGGGGCCTCCGAGCACAGTTCCAGGCTCAGCTCGAAACGGGTCGGGGCCGCGCCGTAGGGCACGTTGTTGGGAAAGGCGTACTCGACGTAGCCGGCGCGGAACCACAGGATCTGCGCGAAGACATGCTCGGGCTCGTAGAAGGAGCGCGGGTCGTCGAGCATCCCGATGATCTTGTGCTCGGCGGCCAGGCCGCAGCTCGGCGCGGCGCGGATCAGGGTGTAGTTGCCCACTGGCATGCTGACCACCACGTCCTGGCTGTCCTGCACGACCGCCGCGCCCGGCAGGGTGAGCAGCAGTTCGTCGTAGCGCTTGCTGATGAGTTTCTGTGCGCCGCGCGTGCCCGGCACGTACTCGACGTGCAGCAGCCCGGCGTCTTCCAGCCGCTTGATGTGGAAACTCACGGTCGAGGCGGGCATGGCGAGCGCCGCCGTGAGCTCCGTCAGGTTCAGCACCTGGCTGGAGAGCAGGCTTAGGATCAGCATGCGGGTGTCGTTGCTCAGCGCGTGCGTCACCTTGACGAGGTGGGTGCCCTCGACCATCAATGTGCGTGCCTCGCGCCGTCTGGGCGTCTGTTTCGACAGGGGGCCAACCTCCTGGCGCCCACTCTAGCAACCCGGCCCGCCGCACCGAGGCGCCTTCCCCCACCGAAAACCCACGAATTAAGTTGAAAGTATCCGAGTCGGGGTGACAGGATAGGAGGCATGTCGCCCTCCGCCGTCCGGCCCACGACCGCCGCCGCCCCCTACCCCCGCCCCGCCCTGGAGCGCGCGCCGGACACCTGGCAGAGCCTGGACGGTCCCTGGGCGTTCGGGGTCGGGCCGGACGCGGGGGCGCTGGACGGGGCCATGCGCATCCTGGTGCCTTTCCCGCCCGAGAGTGCGGCGAGTGGCCTGTCGCTGCCGGGCTTCCTGCACACGGTGTGGTACCGCCGCGACCTGGAAGTGCCGGCGGCGTGGCGCGGCGGCGGGCAGGTCCTGCTGCATTTCGGCGCGGCCGACTACCACGCGCGGGTGTGGCTGGGCGAGGCGTACCTGGGCGAACACGTCGGCGGGCATACGCCCTTCAGCTTCGACCTCACGCCGCATCTCGGGACCGGTCCCCTGACGCTGACGGTCCGGGTGGACGACGACCCGCTGGCCCTGGACCAGCCCCGCGGCAAGCAGGACTGGCTGCCGGACGAGTCGCACAAGATCTGGTATCCGCGCACGACGGGCCTGTGGCAGTCGGTGTGGCTGGAACACGTCCCGGCGCTGCACCTCACCGAGCTCGAGGGCACGCCCGACCTGACGTCCTGGAGCCTGCGCCTGCGCGCCCGCCTGAACGCAGTCCCGGCGGGGGAGGCGGGCGAGTGGCGGCTGAGGCTCCGGCTCCAGGCGCGCGGCGAGGTGCTCAGCGACGACCTCTACCGCGTGACCGGCCCCGAGCTGACCCGGACCATCCACCTCGCGGACGGCGGCATCGACGACCACCGCCGCGACCTGCTGTGGTCGCCCGAGCACCCGCAGCTCATCGAGGTCCGGGCCTGGCTGCTGCGCGGCGACGAGGTGGTGGACGAGGTCGGCAGCACCACCGCCCTGCGCGAGTTCGGCTGGGCGCAGGGCCGGTTCCTGCTCAACGGGCTGCCCTACAGGCTGCGGCTGGTGCTCAACCAGGGCTACTGGCCCGATACCCTGATGAGCGCCACCGACGAGCAGATGCGCCTGGACGCCGAACTCGTGCGCCGACTGGGCTTCAACGGCGTGCGGATGCACCAGAAGGTCGAGTCGCCCCGGTTCCTGCACTGGTGCGACCAGATCGGCGTGCTCGTCTGGACCGAGCTGCCCAGCGCCTACGCCTACAGCGACCGCAGCGTGGCGGCCCTGACCGGCGAGTGGACCGAGGTGATCCGGCGCGACCGGGGCCGGCCCTGCGTGGCGGCCTGGGTGCCCTTCAACGAGTCGTGGGGCGTGCCGGACCTGCGCACCCATCCCAGGGCCCGGCACCTCGTGCAGTCGCTCTACCACCTCGCCCGCAGCCTGGACGACACCCGCCCGGTGCTGGGCAACGACGGCTGGGAGACGATGGTGGGCGACCTGATCGGGATCCACGACTACACGCCCAGGGCCAAGGTCCTGAAGCGCCGTTACGGCACCCCCGAGAAGACCTGGACCACCCTGCGCCATGACCAGCCCGGTGGGCGGCAGCTGCTGCTGGGCGACCTGGACCCCGGGACCCCGGTGATCCTGAGCGAATTCGGCGGTGTGGCCTATGCGCCGGGCGGCGAATCCGGATGGGGCTACAGCCGGGTACGCAGCAGCGAGGATTTCCTGGAGGTGTATGCCGAGCTGCTGGGCGCGGTGAACCGCTGCATGGGGCTGGCGGGGTTCTGCTACACGCAGCTCACCGACACCTTCCAGGAGCGCAACGGCCTGCTCACCGAGAAGCGCGAGCCCAAAGCCCCCCTCGCCGATCTGTTCCGGGCCACCCAGGGCCGGCGGGATACCTACGCCCAGGACACCGACCCCGACCCCGATCCGATGGGCTACGTTCTGGAATGGCGTGAACGCCGCCGCGACACCGGGCAGAGCGGCCCGGTCGAGCTGCCCCAGACCGATGGGTCGACGGTCAACCCGGAGCGTTAGGCCGTCTATGGCGGTGCCCCCCGCCTGACATGGGGGTGCGGATCCCTGCGCAGGGGCTGAACCTGGGCACTCAGGTGCTGGAAGGGGATGGGGACATCTCCGTACTTGCGGCCGGATTAAGGGGAGATGACGCGAGCAGGCACGGGTCTCGAGGCGACTCTCGGGAACATGAAGGGCCTCACATCCTCTCGGGAGGCGACCGTGTCTGTCGGCCTGGAGACGACCTGCTGGGGGGTGCCTGACGTCGGGCCATCCGGCGGGCCGGCACTTCCCCGCTCAGGTTCTCGTCGGTGCGCGGCCCTGACGCTGGTGAAATCTTCTGGGGCCCAATCTCCCGGTCTGGCGGGTCACCTGTTCGTCGGCAAACCCGCCTCATCTTCAGGAGGCCTCGCTGCCGCTGGTGACAGTTGACCCGGCAGATACCACCCGGCGTCGTAGGGCATCAGCAGTGTGCTGACCCTGGGCGATTTCCGGGAGAAGCGCCCGGGATCGACCGGTGAGTGCCGTCTGGGAAGATAAATCTGGAACGCAGACCTGCCAGATGAAGCTCCGGTGAAGCCGATGCCTTTATTCGACATTGAAGGAGATGGGCACCTCAAGAACCTTTATCTGACTCTCAAAACTAAATCCGTGCCAGACCACACTCTGAAACAGCGGTCAGTCTCCCCCTGTGATCGCCAGCAGATCGCCGCCTCACCAGATAGACCTCGTCTTTCTTCACCGCAGTCCTCCAGCCCGGAGGATGGCTTCCGCCCTTGTCCAAATCACCCTCTTTCGCCTCAGGAGGCCCTCCCATGACCCAGCTCAGCGACCATCTCCACGATCTTCAGGACACTGTCCATAACGCCCAGAACCACCTCCAGCATCGCCTCGCCGCCGGCGCCGCCAAGGGTGCCCTCAAGACCCAGGCCCATCTCGCCGCCACCGTCGCCCGTCAGCAGAAGGACATCCACCGCCTCGAAGCCCAGGTCGAGCGCCTGCGCCACGAACGTTCCGGCGGCTTTCCCTGGGGCCTCGTGCTGGTGGCCGGCGGGGTCTATGCCCTGTACCGCACCAACCCTGGCTTCCGCGATCAGGCCCAGCGCCTCGTCAAGCGGTTCATTCCCGGCGTCGAGGGAAATCTCGCCCGCGCCGCAGACGCCGCCAAGGACGCCGCGCATGACCTCGTGGACGGCAACGATCCCCGTGACGCCCTGCGCGACGCCGGCAAGGAACTGCGCCACGCCGGCGAGAAGGCCGCCGATCAGGCCGGGGACAAGCTCCGCGATCTCAAGCATCAGGCGCAGGACGGCGCCCAGGACCTCAAGCGGGACCTCCAGCGCGGCGGCGACGACCTGCACCGGACGGGTGACCGGGCGGCCGATCAGGCCGGGGACAAGCTCCGTGACCTCAAGGATCAGGCCCAGGACGGCTTACGGGACCTGAAACGGGACGCGCAGCGCACGGCCAACCACGTCCGCGACGATCTGCGCCGCAACTGAGCCTGATTTCCCCGTAAAGGAGCGCCCCATGACCCGTCTGAACAAACCGAAAAGCAACCTGGCCTGGCTGTGGATTCTCGTCGTCGTTCTCGTGATCGTCGGTCTCGTGCTGGCGCTGGAATACTACAACGTCATTCACCTGGGCTTCGTCCAGTCGGTCCTCGAGCTGCTGCGCTGGGTCCGGCCCAATGGCTGAACCGGGGTCCGGCGGTGGGGTGGTCCGGACGGCGGCGTGCCGTATCGGCCCCCCTGCGTCCGGGACCACCTTTTCTCCCTCTGCCCGCACAGAAACGCGCCGCCGGCAACGCCGCTGGACGCCCGATCAGTCCGGTCCTTTTCTCCTCGCGTCCGTACAGAATCCGGGGGGGTGGTAGGCCATGACCTCGGCCCCCAACCTCTCGCGGCGTTTCGTCGCTGAAGTCATCGGTACGTTCTTTCTGGTGATCGCTGCCCTGCTGTCTCCCTCAGGCCTGACCTTCGCCCTGGTCGGGGTGACCCTGCTGGTCATGGTCATCGCCCTGGGTCAGGTGTCCGGCTCGCACCTCAACCCGGCCGTGACCCTGGGGCTTGTGGCGGCCCGTCTCTTTCCCTGGCGTGAGGGACTGGTCTATTTCGTCGCTCAGGTCCTCGGGGCTTTTCTGGCCCTGGGCTTCGGGCAGCTCGTCGACCGCCGGCTGCCGGTCGCGGGCTCGCACGCCAACGCGGTGTGGTTCGAGTCGCTGGGCACGGCCCTGCTGGTCTTCGTCGTGGTGCGGATCGTGATGGCCAAGGCGACGCCCGCAGCGAGCGCCCTGGCGATCGGTCTCGCCCTGACGGTCGGCATCGCGATCGCCGGCCCCAGCAGCGGCGGGGTCCTCAATCCGGCCATCGCCCTGGTCCTGCTGACGGGTGACCTCCTCAAAGGCTCGTTCTTCGCCAATCTCGTCTATTTCGCGGCTCCGCTCCTGGCGGGCGCTCTAGCCGCCGTCGTCGCGCGCGCGATCGCCCCGGTCGGTGTCGAGGAACAGGACCGCCAGCAGGTCACGGCCCGGCCCAGTGACGAGGCGCAGCGGGTGCGCTGAAGGCCCACGCCGCTTTCTCTGTCCAGCCCTTTCGGTATCCCCAGCCTGTCCCGCCGCCTTCCGGCTTCGGCCGGGCAGGGCTGGCCGCCCTACAAATTTTTCCCTTCCGGAGACCCCCATGATCAAAGGCAACGACGTCCTGAACCACAACGTGATCGCCCTCAGCACCGGCGAGAAAGTCGAGCGGGTGTACGACATCATCTTCGACCGGCAGGCCAACTGGGTCATCGGTTTCCTGGTGGACGAGGGCGGCTGGTTCAGCACCGCGAAGGTCGTGCCCTTTGAGCGGGTTCACAGTATCGGTGAGGACGCCGTCATGATCGGCCGCCCGGAAGATGTCAACACGACCCGTGAGGACCGCCGTCTGCAAGAAGCGCTGGACAACAAGACCAGTCTGGCCGGGCTGACCCTCCTGACCACCGACGGACAGAATCTGGGCCGCATCGCGGACGTGTTCTTCGACGAGCACACCGGGCGGGTCGAGGGCTACGAGGCCACCGGCGGCCTGTTCTCCGACCTGAGCAGCGGCCGGACCTTCGTCCCTGCACCCGAAAGTGTGCAGATCGGTGCGGACACCGCCATCGTGCCCGCGTCGGTGGCGCAGGCGATGGAGGAGCAGGAGGACGGCGGCCTGAAGGGCGCCCTGAACACCGCCGCAGAGAACGTGAAGGGCGCTTACGAGAACATCGCCGAGGCGACCCGCGAGCGTCAGAAGGACTATGTGGTCGGCAAGACGGCCGGCGGCGACATCACCACCGACGACGGGCACCTGATCGTCGCCCAGGGGGACACGATCACCGCCGCCCACGCCGAGGCAGCCGAAGCGGCCGGAAAGCTCGTCGCGCTCGCCACGGCCGCGACAGGTGGAGCGATCGCCGAGTCCTACGGTCAGGCCCGTGACCGCGTGCAGGACACCTACGAGGACGTGCGGGGCGCGGCGGCGGAACGCCAGAAAGTGTATGTGGTCGGCAAGACGGCCCGCAGCGAGGTCGCGACCGAGGCCGGTGAGGTCATCGTGCCCGCCGGCGCGACGATCACTAGGGCGCAGGCCGACCGTGCCGAGCAGGCGGGGCGCCTAGCTGCATTGACGGCGACGGCGACCGGCGGGGCGCTCCAGGACAGTGTCGATGACCTGCGCCAGACGCAGGCGGGTACCCCGGCAACGATCATCGGCCGCCGTGCGAAGACCGACGTGCGGACGGCCGGGGGCAGCCTGATCGCCGCGCAGGGGCAGATCGTGACGCCGGCCCTGCTGGAACGGGCTCGTCAGGCCGGGGCGGAGCAGGCATTGGTGGAGGCTGCGGCGGGCACCGCGGCCACGGGCCGGAGTACCGGACGTGTGAGTGAGCAGGCCGGCAACCTGCTGGACCGCGCCCGTCACTGGCTGGACGAGAAACGCGAACAGGCGGAAGAGGCGCTGGAGCGCCGCGAAGGAGAAGCCCTGGAGCAGCGGGTCCGGGAAGCGCTGGGCCGTCCCGTCACCCGCGTGATCCTCGCGCCGGACGACCGCATCATCCTGAATATCGGCGAGGTCGTGACCCATAAGGCCGTGCAGGCCGCCCGCGATGCCAGGATGCTGGACGTGCTGGTGGACAGCGTAGAAAAGGACAGCCCGGACATCGATCCTCTGGCCAGCCGCCCCCACACCACCGGGGAGGCGGCCCTGGAGGGGCAGGCGGAGCCGGTCCAGTCAAAACGGCAGGCCGACCTGTAAGCGCCCGGCTCGCGCCCGGCTGCCCGACCTTCAGTGGATGGTCCGGCCGAATTTCACGGTGATGGCCTGCGCCTCCTGAAGCCAGCGCTCCCGGAGGTCGGGTGGGTCCAGGACCTCCACGTGGGCCCCCCACCCGAGAATCCAGGAAAGGAGTTCCGGAGCCTGGCCGGCGGCGTCCAGACTCGCCCGCACCTTCACCACCAGGCTGTGGTCCGCAGTCCCTATTTCCTCGACCGTGAGGTTCGGGAAGCCGCCTTCCAGTACCCGGGAAGCCGCTTCCTGGGCGAATCGCAGCGTCGCAGTGACAGGCTCGCGCGGCTGCCCCACCACCCCCCAGGCGTCGGTCAGGTGAAGCCTGGGGTCGAAGTCGGCCGGAATCTCGTAGGTGTCTTCGAGCATCACGACGCGCTTCATGCGGGACAACCGGAAGGTCCGGACGGCAGCCCGCCGCTGCCGGTCGATGCCGATCACGTAGGGCGCGAGATCGGCGCGCGAGATCTCGATGAAGTAGACGGCCAGCTCGCAGCGCTCAGGCAGTCCGTTTGGCTCCATGTAGTCGAAAGCGATATACCGGCGGTTGACCCAGGCGTCGCCGACCCGCTCCAGAGCCCCGTCACTGCGGAGCTGGGGCGTGAGGTCCTGAACCGATCGCCGCGTCACCTCCTGAAGACTGGGAGGCAGGCCGGAAATGAGCTTTTCGAGGGCCAGCAGGTATTCCCGGTTCTTGCTGGAGGCGTGGTGGTAGAGCAGCCGCAGAGCGGCGTGTACCATCAGCGCCTCAACCGGCCGGAAGGTCGGTGCCGCTGCCGGCAGCCTGTAGCCGTAGACGGCCGACCACTGTAAGCCCAGTCCCATCGCGTCCACGGCGCTGAGGTCGCGCAGGACGGTTCGCCTCGGAACGTCGAAGAGGGCGATCAGGTCCTCGACGGTCCGGTCCTTGATCCGGAGCATCTCGATCATCGAGTACAGCCGCCTGATGGTGCTGGCCTGGGCGGGCTCCCTGCCGGTCGTGTCTTCTGGGCTTGCGGTCACGCCCGGACGATAAGGGGGGGCCGTCGCGCAGGTGTCGAGATGAACCGGACGGACCGCCGTGATCAACCGATCTGATGACCTAGGACTCACGCAGGGCCAGAAGACTTCCCCGCTCCACGACCCAGGCCTGATAGTTGCCGCTGAGGAACTGCGGCGTGGCCTCGCCCCGGGCCAGCGCCTCGCGCACGTCGTACCACCACTGCACCTCGGGATCGAGCTGATAGACCCCGTCCTGTGCCAGAACGCTCTCTTCCCAGCCCAGCGTTTCGCGCAGTTCACGGACCAGTCCCCAGACCGCCTGACTCTTGGACCGCTTCTGGGTGCCCTCGGGATACAGCAGGTCGCCGAGCACTTCGGTGGCGGCGCGGTTGCCCTGTTCGAGCAGCAGCACGAGCAACTCCCCGGCCCGGCCCGTCGGGCGCAGGGGCACCGGCCGGCCATTGACCTTGACCAGCAACGGTCCCAGGGCATGGACCTCGACCCGCAGCGGCCCGCTGTAGCTCAGAGGTGCGGGTCGGCGCGGGGCGCAGGCGTCGAACAGGTCGGGAAAACAGTGGGCTTCTTCCCTGACCCACAGCGCGTCTATATGCACGGAGGCCAGCTGCCGGGTCGCCTCGGCGAGGTCGCCGGCCTGATAGGCGAGGGCAGCCCGAACGATCGAGCCGCGGTCCTCATCGTCCCAGACCATCGGCCCGGTACGTTCCAGGGCGGCCCACGCCTCTTCCGGCCGGCCGATCTGGGCGTAACAGGCGGCGATGTCCACGAAGACCCAGGACGTTCCGCTCGCTATGTCCTCGGGGGTGATGGCGGCGGCCTTCTGGAAGGTTTCCAGGGCCAGTTCCGGCTTGCCCATCAGGCGCTGGGTATAGCCCACGCCCCGCCAGGCCAGCCGCTGGTCGATCGGCTCCTGGGCCAGCCGGACGCCCCGGCGGTAGCCCGACAGGGCGCGGGCCCACTCGCCCTGGGCCAGTCGCGCCGTCGCGAGGCCACAGGCGGCCCAGGGCCGGAAGAGCGCCGCCATCTCATCCCGCACGGCCTGCTCCATGGCGAGAAAATGATCCTCGGCTTCGGGGAGGGCGAAGCGCAGGCAGGCGTTACCCAGGGCATGTCGCAGCCAGGCCACATAGACAGGATCGTCCTGAAGGAGAGGGAGGGCCTGGCGCCAGAGGTCGCGGGCATACGCGCTCTGCCCAATACGCTCCAGCGCCCCACCCTGTTCGAGCAAGAGCAGACCCAGGGGGCGGCCCTGCAGAAGGGTCCCCGCCTGGACGAAGGCCTCTTGCCAGCCCTCCTGTCGCAGGGAATTCATGGCCTGGCCCCGTGCGCGCCAGCCGGTCCCGGCGGCCAGACCGGAGAGACTGTCCAGCACGGGAGCCAGGACGTCGAGGGCCTGCTGGTGGTGCCCCAGGCTGGTGAGCGAGAGGGCTTCGTAGGCGATCAGGGGCGCGAAATCCGCTTGCGACAGCCCTTTGCGGGCCTGCTCCGCGAAGATCAGGGCAAGGTCGAATCGCCGGATGTGGGTGTACAGCCGGATGCTGATCCAGGCCGCCTGGGGGTGGACCGCCCGGACCTCGGCGGGGAGCTGCTCGAATGAGGCTACCCAGCCTTCCTGCGTCTTGAACGGCGGCCGCTTGGTGAGTCCGTGCTCGATGGTGACGCAGGCCGGTTCCAGATCACCCTGAGCACAGAGGTAATGCAGGACTTCGCTGATCTCGGTGAAGTCCTGTCTGGAGGAGCGGGTGGAGCGGCGGGTGGGCATGCTCCGCGTAGTGTAGAGACAATGCGTGGCCCCTGGGAGATTCCTGGGGCCCTCGTTAGGTGAATCAGCCGCCGCCGCCGACGGGCTTGGTTCCGTAATCGGCAAGGAAAGGTGCGGGAGGGGTGTGAAGGGCGTAGCGGTCCTGTAGGCCCTGCACCGGTGCCGGGCAGACGACGCCGAGCAACAGCAGGGCCAGCCAGACCACCGTAACGGTAGACTGCATGGGTCCTCCTCTGGGGGAGCGCGGCCCGGTCTTGGCGGATGGAGCCGCGTTTTTATGGATGGCTCTCGATCAGGGTGGACTTTTCCGTCCGCTGCCCTGACAGAACCTTGTGGTATCGGCTGCGGTCAGGGCCGATGGGGTCTTGACCGCACCCGGTATTCCTTGTCCTTTGCCGGCATGACTGCGCTTTTTCCGAGGTGCCTTGGACAATCGCGGAGGGATTTTCCCTGGCGAGGATAGGAAGCACCTATCCTCGCCAGGGAAATGTCCGGCAACCAGTCTCTTCTAAATCCGAGCGATTGGAAACCCGGGGATGGCTTACTGCTTATGACTCATACCTCGTTTAGGGCTCGCGCCATGACCTGTTCAATGGCTCCCAGAGGGCAAAAAATGGAGACGGTATGGCTAGATACCGTCTCCATCACAGTTTAGGCCGACGAGCCGTCATCCGCCAGCTTCACCGCTGGGCCAAACGGCATTTCAGTGACGTCATGCGGTGTTCGCACCAGAAACTGAGTGATGCCCTGTTGGTCGCCCTGTTGCTCAGCCGACTGATCTTCAAACATCCGTTCCCGTCCATCTGGTGGAACATCCTGAGGGAAGATCGTGTCGATCTTCCCTCCTACACGCAGGCGTATACCCGGGGACAGCGATTGCTTGAACGACTTGAAGCGGTCGCCACCCCATCACAGTCCTGCATGGAAGTGATCGTCGATTCCATGCCTCTGCCCGTCTGCCGACCCAAACGGGGGAAGCGTTGTGCGTTTCCCGGTGCTCGTTGGGGTTACGGCACGCAGGGAGACGTCTACGGATACAAGTTGCACGCGTGGGTGACCGCTTCGGGTGCCATCGTGCAGTATCTGATCCGACCAGCCAATTTGCACGATATGACCGTAAGCGACGAGCTCAACCGGCGG
Organism: Deinococcus gobiensis I-0; assembly: GCF_000252445.1. GTDB lineage: Bacteria > Deinococcota > Deinococci > Deinococcales > Deinococcaceae > Deinococcus > Deinococcus gobiensis. The sequence goes on from NC_017790.1 coordinate 774,545, forward strand.
TGGCCCGACTTCGGCGGGCCACGCATCATCGGTGATAAGGGGTACTGCTGCTTGGGCTACGTGTTCCCACCGAAGAGGAATACCCGGTACGACACGGGGTGGCGGCCTGGCCGCCACCCTCGATTGCGAAAACGCATTGAAACGGTGTTCTCTAGTTTGGTCGAGGCTCCCATTCACTCTGTGCAGACGAAAACGTTGCGGTCGCTCCGTCTCCGTGTCGTCCTGGCCATACTCGCTCACAACATTGCCCAACCCTAAACGGGGTACTCATATTCAATGATCTGAGTAAGCCCATAGGCTGAACATCCGAAAGCCCACATAGTACAGAAGGCTGACTCAAAACGTTTTCCCCAACTGGGAATTTGAGAGGAGTCACACGAGTCTCCGGGAAAGCACAGGCTCTGATTTTTGTGCTCACTGTCACTTCTGCCAACAGCCACGTACTGATTTGCGGTAGAAGTTGATCGGGCTGTGCGGGATGAGGTGAAGTGTCCATAACGCGACGTGTATCCAGAATGAAAGTGGATTTCCCAAGACCCGCAATTCTTGGAATTGCGAGGTCTGCATCTCGGTAAACGGCGCCGCTTGCCGGGTGCTGGAAGGAGTTCTACGGCTGTTCGGCCGCTCGAAGGCCATGACACCGACAGCCGCATCATGCTGGAGAACACGGCGGACACGGAAGAGCAGGAGGGGCATCTGCACGCCATACAGTTCGGTAGTCCGGTGGTGGGCCAAGGTGACCGGAGCAAGGCGGGGAGGACTGGCGGCTTACCCGAGAGTTCACGCAACCCGATCTCACGTGTACGGCGTGGGAAGCAACCGAAAAGGTGCTGGGCCAACCCGGGTCCCAGTCGGAGCTGGCCGGAACTCAGGTTGGCTGCGCGCCGGCGCAGCGCTGTCCCTCTGCGCCGGCATGTTCAGCGCTCAGGTCGTCGAGGGGGGCGTAATCCCCTGGTGGGCTGCCTTGGCGACCAGGTGGACAATCCGCTGATCGGGCTGCCGGACGACGCCACAGGCCGGTCGGGCGTGTGTGCGCCTTCAAAGGTGAGTACCCCTTACCCGAATAGGACGGGAGATGTCATGTACGGTCCCGCACGACGTGGCCATGATCCGGCCCGCAGCCAGTGCGTCGGCGCAGCTGCGCCGGGCTCTGATCGGTCTCCGGGGCCGATTCGGTGACCGTGAGGCCGTCAGGTACTCGCTGAAGGTCTTTGCCATTGCCGGGAACATGCTCGGCCTTCTGCGACGGGTGAGGGTGGTCGGGCAGGTCCCCATTACGCTGCCAGTCCGTCGGAATGCCTGATGACGGCCATGACGGGGGTGGGAGGCCGCCCATGGACTTCCCAGACAGTGCTCGGGATGGCCCGGCTTGGGGCCGAAGGCGAGACTCGGCGGGTCTCGGTGACAGGGACGGGGCCGGGAGTGGTCTCCAAAAAGATTGGCGGCGCTGGAAGGAGGCTTCCGTAACCCCCATCGGCGCCGCCGGTTTCCTTGTTCAGGCTCAGGTGAGACGTGTCCCCGCAGCCATCGGCGGCTGCGCCACCACGGCGTCTTCCCTGGGCCGCCAGCGCAGCAGCCGCAGGGCATTGGCCGTCACCAGGGCGGTGGCTCCGGTATCGGCCAGAATCGCCATCCAGAGGTTGGTCGAGCCGAGCAGCGTCGTGACCAGGAACACCAGCTTGAGGCCCAGGGCCAGGGCGATATTCACGCGGATGTTGACCATCGCGGCGCGCGACAGCTCGATCAGCTCGGCCACACCGGCCAGGCGGCCCCGCAGCAGGGCGGCGTCGGCCGCCTCGAGGGCCACGTCGGTTCCCCCACCCATCGCGATGCCCACGTCGGCCTGGGCGAGGGCCGGGGCGTCGTTGATGCCGTCCCCGACCATCGCCACACCGGCCCGGCCCTCATGGCTGTCCCGCAGCCCGGTGATCAGCCGCAGCTTGTCGGCAGGCAGCAGTTCGGCCCGCACGTCTCCGGCCGCGAGCCCGAGGTCGTCGGCGATGGCCTGCGCGGTGCGCGCATTGTCCCCCGTGAGCATGAGGGGCCGGACGCCCAGGGCGCGCAGCCGGGCCAGGGTGGCCCGGGCATCGGGGCGCGGCTCGTCCCGGAGGGCCAGAACCCCCAGGCAGACCGCGCCGTCCTGGAGGACCACGGCGGTCCGGCCCTGCGCCTCGAAGGCCGCGATCTGGGCCTGTACCTCGGCGGGTAGGGTCTGTCCGGCTGCCTGCGCCTGCTCGGCCGCGTGGCGCGGCGACCCGACGCTCAGGGTGCGGCCCTCGACGGTCGCCGTCACGGCGCGCCCGGCCTGGGCCTGGGCATCCTGCGCGGTGGGCAGCGTCAGGCCCTCCTCGGCCGCCGCCGCCAGCACGGCGCGGGCCAGCGGGTGACTGCTGCCCGACTCGGTGGCGGCGGCCAGTCGCAGCACCTCGGCGCGGCCGGCGCCGAACGCGGCGATGTCGGTCACGCGCGGGCGGCCCGCCGTCAGGGTGCCGGTCTTGTCGAGGGCCACCAGGCGGGACGAGCCGAGTTTTTCCAGGGCCGCGCCGCCCTTGACGAGCAGCCCGCGCCGCGTGCCTGCGCTGATGGCGCTGGTCAGGGCCGCCGGAACCGACAGCACCAGCGCGCACGGACACCCGATGAGCAGCAGCGCCAGCCCCCGGTAGAGCCAGGTGTTCCAGTCGGCCCCCAGGGCCAGCGGCGGCACGGTCGCCACCAGCGCCGCGACGAGCACGACCGCCGGGGTGTACACGCGGCTGAAGCGGTCGATGAACCGGGCCGTGGGCGCGCGGCTCGACTCGGCTTCCTCCACCAGCGCGATGATGCGGGCGATGGTGTTGTCCTGCGCGGCGCGCTCGACCCGGACCGTCAGCACGCCGTCGGTGTTGATGCTGCCCGCGTAGACCGCGTCGCCCTCCGCCTTGAACACGGGTACGCTCTCGCCGGTCACGGGGCTGTCGTCCACGCCCGAGCGGCCGGAGAGGATGAGGCCGTCGGCGGGAATCCGGTCGCCGGGCCGCACCTGCACGGTCTGTCCCACGCCGAGCGAGGCGGCCGGGACCTCGCGCGTCCCCTCGCCTTCGAGCAGCAGGGCCGTGCGCGGGGTCAGCGCCGCGAGGGCCTGAATTCCGGCGCGGGCGCGGCCGGCGGCCACCCCTTCGAGCAGTTCGCCCACCGCGAAGAAGAACACCACCACGGCCCCCTCGGGCGCCTCGCCGATGAGCAGGGCGCCCAGCGCCGCCACCGTGACCAGCATGTTGATGCTGAACGGCTCGCCCAGGCGCGCGCTGGCCCACGCCCGGCGGGCCAGCGGCCAGACCCCGAGCAGGGTCGCGGCCACATAGCCCCAGGTCGCCAGGGCCGGCTCGAAGAACCCGAACGTCCAGGCCAGGGCGAGCAGCGCCCCGGACCCCAGCACGAGCCGGCCCTGCGTGCCCGCATACCAGGCCTGGCCGGGAACCGCCGCGTGATCATGGCCGTGACCTTCACCGTGGCCGTGGTCATGGCCTGCGTGGGCGTGCCCGCTATGGTCATGCTCCTGGGGGGGCGTCGTGGCCGCGCCCGCCGTCCCGCGCAGCGAGGGCACGTAGCCCAGGGCGCGCAGGTTGCCTTCCAGCACGGCGCGGGGGGTGCGGCTCTCGTCGAGGGCCAGAGACAGCGTCTGGCGCGTGAAACTGGTCTGCACGGCCGAGGTGCCGGGAAGCCCGGCGACCATCCGCTCGACGCCACGCACGCAGTTGGCGCAGTCCATGCCCTCGACCAGATAGGTCAGGGGAGGCCCGCTCCCTGCCGCCGCAGAGTCGCCCAACCCGGAGGAACGTTCGGAAGAAGCCATGTCCGTATTATACATGAGCAGGTATTCATATGTTCCGATGTCCCGCCGGGCATAGCCGAAAGATGAAGTCCTGCTGTCCAGCCCGCAGAACGCGCCACCTATACTCCTCGGCATGACTGAGTCTTTTGCGGTGACTGCCCCGCAAAGTGCCCTCCTCCAGCGCCTGACGGCGACCCTGGCAGCCGCCTACACCCGCAGCGAGGTCCTCTCGGCGGCCCTGCTGCCGACGGCCGCGCTCCTGGGGGCCGGCGCGGGGGCGGTCCTGCTGCTGGACCCCGCAGGAGACCGTCTTCAGGTGCGCGCGGCGGTGGGAGACGGTCTCCTGACCTGCTGGTCCGGCGAGCAGCCCCAGCCCGGGACCCCGACCGGAGACGCGCTGGCCGGCCGCCAGGCGCTTTTTTTCGAGTCGCCCGGCGAATTCTCGGCGGCCTATCCACCCGCCGGGAGCTGGGACGACCCCCCTGCGGCGGCCACGGCCCTGGTGCCGCTGCTGCTGGGGCGGCGGGCGCTGGGCGTGCTCGCGCTGGAATTCCGGACGGACCACCTCTTCGACCTGGCAGAGCGCCATTTCCTGACCACGCTGGCGGCGCATACGGCCCTCGCGCTGGACCGGGCCGACCTGTTCGGCCGCCTTCAGCAGAGCGAGGCCCTGTACCGGCGCCTGGTCGCCATCAGTCCGGTCGCCATGGCGGTCGGTTCGATTGACGGGCAGCTCAGCCAGGTCAACGACGCCTGGCTGCGCCTGACCGGGCAGACCCGCGCCGCCTTCGAGGCGGGGGAGGTCAACTGGCAGGCCCTCACCCCGGCCGAATACAACGGGACCGAGGCGCAGGCGTTCAAGCAGGCCTGCGTGGAGGGCAGTGCCGTCAGCTACCACAAGGAACTGCTGAACGTGCAGGGCGAGCGCATTCCGGTCGAGGCGACCCTCGCGCCCTTCGACGAGAGGCAGGTCATGGGCTACGCCCTCGATCTGCGGCCCTTCCGGTTGCAGGAACAGGCGCTGCGCAGCGAGCGGGCACGTCTGGAACAGCTCGTCGCGGAGCGCACCGCCGCCCTCCAGACCTTCGTCACCTTCACCGAGAACGCCAGCCAGAGCCGGAACGTGGAGGAGCTGGGGCGGCTGGTCCTCGACACGCTCCAGGCCGTGATGCCGGAGGCCACCGCCCTGGTCTATGAGCAGGAGGACCAGACGTGGCAGCCGCGCGCCTGGACCTCCAACATCGCCCCCGAACTGCTGGCCGCCTTGCAGCGGGGATTCCGCCTGAACACCCCGACGTCCGAACAGGTGCTGCGAACGCGGCAACCCCTGTTCGTGGACCACTGGACCGGAGAGGGCGAGGAGGTGCCGTACAGCGGCGGCGACCGGGCGGCGGCCATCTGGCCCGTCACGCAGGACCGCGAGGTCCCCGCGCTGCTCTCGGTCGGCCTGCAGACGGCGGCGCAGTGGACGGAGGCGCAGAAATCCATCATCCGCGCCCTGGGACGCAGCTTCTCGCTGCTCTACGACCGGATCTCGTCGGCGCGGCAGGTGCAGGCCGAGCGCGACGAGGCCGAGCGGCGCACCCTGGCCCTCCGGGCCTTCGCGGTGATGTCGCGGGACCTGGCCGGAGAGACCAACCGCTACGCGCTCGTGCGCCGCGCCCAGGAGATCATGCTCTCGCTGCTCACGCCCGGCTACGCCCTGTACTGGGAGGCCGGAGAGGACCGCTGGCACCTGAAATCCCAGGTGGGCGACATCGGCGACCCGGCCCTTCAGGAATTCGTGGACACCTACGGCCTGCCGCTGGACGCGCCCGCCCTGCAGAGCACCTGGCAGACCGGCGTGCCCAACTACCAGGACAACTATGCCCAGGGGGCCGACACGCCCGCCGAGATGATCCGGCACGTGCAGGCAGCGACCGCCTTTCAGGTCCGGATGCACGGCCAGCCGGTCGGAATGCTGGCCATCGGACTCTTCGACCAGCGCACCTGGACCCCGATGGACCGCGCCGTCCTGGAAACGGCCATCTACAGCCTGGGCCTCGTGCTCGAACGCGCCCAGAGCATCGAGGCCCTGTCGCGCTCGAACGCCGAACTCCAGAACTCGAACGCCGAACTGGAGGCCTTCGCCTACAGCGCCTCGCACGACCTGCGGACGCCGGTGCGCCACGTCAAGGGATTTACGGAGATGGCCCTCAAGGCGCTCGCGCGCCAGCAGGACGACAAGGTCGCCCAACACCTGGGCATCGTTTCGGGGGCCGCCGACCGCATGACCGCCATGATCGACGCCATGCTCGTCCTGTCGCGCGCGGGCCGCGCCGAACTGCAGCTGCGCCCGGTGCGCCTGGGCGCCCTGGTCGAGCAGGCGCAGCAGGACGTGCTCATGGAATTTCCGGCCCAGCGGGTCGAGTGGCAGATCGATCCTCTGCCGACCGTGCAGGCGGACGCCGCCACCCTGCAACAGGTCCTGACCAACCTGCTGAGCAACGCCGTGAAATTCGCGGTGGTGGGCAGGCCCCTGCGGGTCCACGTCTGGGCGGAGGAACGCCCGCAGGAGTGGGCGATTTTCGTGCAGGACACGGGCGCGGGTTTCGATCCCCATTACGCCGACAAGCTGTTCGGGGCCTTCCAGCGCCTGCACACCCAGCAGCAGTTCGCCGGAACGGGGGTAGGCCTGGCGACGGTGCGGCGCATCGTACTGCGACACGGCGGGCAGGTCTGGGCCAGTGGAGAAGTGGACAGGGGGGCAACTTTCGGGTTCAGTCTGCCCAGGTGAGGTAGCCCGGTAGGGGAGAGGTGCCGTGCGGTGCCCAGGGCACGGGAATGCCCGAGCGTGGAGGGCCAACTCCGGGCTTCCGGTGAGCGCGTCCTCTGTGGCCCACGTCAGGGCTGAAGGCAGGATCGTCCGGATCGATTCGGGGGGACAGACAGCCGGACCCTGACTCTGGTCATGACTTTGTGGGGTGACAACAGGAGTCCGGTGCTCGGAAAGCCCCTGCGGGACGCCACGCGCACGGGTTCGGGCGAGTGGAAGGGCGAATCTGTCCGCGGCGTCTCTTCTCGTCACAAGCCCGCGCAGTCGGCCGGATGCGCTGCCCAGGATGTGGCGGAACGTTACGCACCGTATTCGTGCCACCCCACACGGCCCAGACACGCAGAGCTGAAGGGCAGCAGGGTCCGGCCCTGATACAGCGTCAGGCAGGCCCTGAAGAACGGCTCGTCTCGACCCACGCCCGGCCTTCCGGTGTACTACGGTGAAGCGGTGGACAACCGCAGGCCCTTTCCCACCGCCCCACCGGCTGTCCGGGCCGGGCCGGAAGAAGTGACTTCCTCGGCCGTGCGCTGGCGGTATGCGCTCCTGAATCTGGGGCTGGTCATCCCGGCGCAGTTGTCGAGTTTCCTGCTGCTGTACTACGTGGACCACCTGCGCGTGGACCCGGTGAAGTTCGCGGCCCTGATGTCGGCCTTCGCGGTTTACAACGCCGTCGACAATCCGGTGATCGGGCACCTGTCGGACCGCACGCGTGGCCGCTGGGGGCGGCGGCTGCCCTACCTGTGGCTGGCGACGCTGCCCGCCATGCTGGGCCTCGCCCTGATGTTCAATGCCCCCGCGACCGGTGAGCGCGGCCTGCTGCTGTATTTCGCGTTCGCGTGGCTCTTGTGGGAGACCGCCAGCACCATGCTGGGCACCGCCTACCTAGGCCTGCTGCCCGAGATGTTCCGCAGTTTCGCCGAGCGCAGCGACGTGGCCGTACGTATGAACGCCGTGCAGGTCGTCGGTCTGCTGCTGGGGCTGGCCCTGCCGCCCCTGCTCGCCGCGCGCCTGGGCTGGGGGGCGGTCGGTGCGGGACTGGCCCTGCTGTGCGCCCTGCTGGTCTACGGCAACCTGCGGCCTCTGTTCGAGCGCCCACAGGTCCGGGCCGCGCCGCCACTGCCGCTGCTGGCCCTGCTGCGCCTCACCTTCACCAACCGCAGTTTCCTGACGGTGGTGGCGGCCCAGACCATGCGCTTCCTGGCGACCGGGGTGCTCGCCAGCGGCATGGGCTTTTACGTCAAGTACAGCCTGGGCCAGCCGGGCGGCGCGCTCACCTCGCTGCTCCTGGCGACCGCGTTCGTCACGGCGGGCCTTTGCCTGTGGCCCTGGCACCGCTTCGTGGCGCGGCCCTACGGCGCGCGGACCACGCTGCTCGCGGCCTTCGCCGTCAGTGGGCTGGCCGTCCTGCCGCTGCTGTGGGTCGGCAGCGTGGCCGGCGCAGTGCTGACCACCGTGCTGTTCGGCGCTGGCCTGTCAGGCATGATCCTGATGGGAGACGTGATCATGGCCGATGTGATCGACGAGGCCGAACTGCGCAGCGGCCAGCGGCAGGAGGGCGCGTACTACGGTCTCTCTGGCCTGATCATCACCCTGAGCTCAGGCGTGAGCGCCGCCCTGTTCGGCTGGATTTCGCACCATTACGGCTATGACCCCAGTCTCGCGGTTCAGCCGGAGACGGCCGCGCAGGGCTTCCGCCTGTACATGGGCATTCCGCCGCTGGTCGGCGCGGCGCTGGCCTTCGCGCTGCTGTGGTTCTACCCCCTGCACGGCGAGCGCCTGCGTACCATGCGTGAACGTCTCGCCGCGCGCCGCGCCGCTGCCGAGCAGACCTCCTGAGCGGCGCCGGTCGCTGCTGCCCACCCTGACCTGACCGGCGCCGGAGTCCTGAGCTGCCCGGTCAGGAGGGGCTGACGTCTCGCCGACCTCCGACCTCAATAGGTGTGCGCATTTCTGATCGAACGATCATATTTGCTTGACATGGCGTTGAGCTCTTCCCTATAGTGATGGCACATATTCACAAACACGCATGAATGAGCAACCGAGCCATTCAGGAGGTGCCATGCTATACGCCACCCGCCTTAACTCTCTCAAGGCACGCCCCGAGCTGTATTTCGCCCCGGGACCGATCCGGACCCCCGACCTGCTCGCGCGCGCGGCGCGCATTCAGGGTCTGAGTTCGCTCAGCCTCAACTTTCCCGAGCACTTCACCCCCGCCACCCTGCGCGAGACCAAGCAGACCATCGAGGCGCTGGGCCTGAGCGTCGACAGCCTGAATGTCCGCTACCCGGCAGACACTTTCGGCGACGGCGGATTTACCCATCCGGACGCGGCCGTGCGCCGTTCGGCCATTGACCTGACCTGTCAGGCCCTGGACGCCTGCGCCGAGCTGGGTGGCAACCACGTCATCGTCTGGCCGGGCTTCGACGGTTTCGACTACCCCTTCCAGGACAGCTATGAGCGCATGTTCGCGCACACGGTGGACGGATTCGCGCAGGTGGCGGCCCATAACCCCGCCATGCGCGTCGGTCTGGAATACAAGCCCTGGGAGCCGCGCAAGTATTCGTTCATCGGTAACATGGGCGAGGCGATGCTCGTGGTGAACGAGGTCGGGGCCGACAACCTGGGCGTCGTGCTGGACTACTGCCACGCCCAGATGGCCAACGAACACGCCCCCAAGGCCGCCGCGCTGGCCCTGCGCCACGATAAGCTGTTCGGCGTCCACCTCAACGACGGCTACGGCCGCCAGGACGACGGCATGATGGTCGGCACGGCCAGCCTCGTCACGACCCTGGAACTGCTCATGCTGCTGGAGCGCAGCGGGTATCCGGGCACCATCTACTTCGACACCTTCCCCCTGCGCGAAGACCCCGTGCGCGAATGTGAGTGGAATATCCGCATCACCGAGCGGCTGCTCCAGCTCGCGCGTGAGTTGGCGGCCGACCAGAGCCTCGGGCACGGCCACGACGCCTTCAACGTGACCCGCGTCATCGAGCGCCTGCTGTTTCCGGAACGCGTTCATGCCTGAGACGGCCCGCCCACAGGTGACGTTTGTCGGCAGCGTCCATCTGGACCGGATGCTGCGCCTCGCCGCCCTGCCGACGCCCGGCGAGACCGTGATCGCGCAGGAGGGCTGGAGCCAGCTCGGAGGCAAGGCCGCCAACCAGGCGCTCGCCGCCGCCGGGACCGGGCTGGTGCGCTCCGTGCTCGTCGCCTGCCTGGGGCGCGACAACGACGGCCATCAGGCGCAGCGCCACCTGGAAGCCCAGGGCGTCGTGACCGAACTCGACTGGAGCGAACGCCTGCCGACTGGCAGCAGCGTGGCGCTGCTCGACGCGGCCGGAGAGAACGTGGGGGTCGTGTCGCCGGGCGCCAACGCCGACCTGAGTGCCGAGAGTGCGCTGCGGGCCCTGCGCGCCTCGCCCGATCTGCTCGTCTGCCAGTGGGAAACCTCGGCCGAGGTGCTGCGGGAGGTGCTCACGGCGGCGCGCGCAGCGGGGGTGCCCAGTCTCCTGAACGCCGCGCCCTGGCTGGACACCCACCGGGACCTGCTGGCCCTGGCCGACCACGTGGTCGTCAACGCCGTCGAGGCGCAGGCCTGGACCGGCACCGATCCTCAGACCCGGCCCACACGCCTGGACTCGGGCCACCCGAGCGTCGTCGTGACTCTGGGTGCGGGCGGGGTGCTGCTGTACGAGGACGGCGACCTCACCTGCGACCTCGCCGCGCCCCGCGTGCAGGCCCGCTCGACCCACGGCGCGGGTGACCACTTCGTCGGCGTCCTCGGCACGCATCTGGCCTGCGGCATGACGCTGCCCGGCGCCCTGGAACGCGCCGTCGTCTCGGCCGCCGTGTTCGTGGAACGTCTGCACAAAAATCTTCTGCCCGCGCTGGTCTGACGCCGGGCCGCCGAATCCGTCCCCCCATCCGATTCCCGCCTTTTGCCTGAGGAGGCTCTCCCATGAAGACCCAGAAGCTGCTGCCCGTCCTGACCGTCCTGCTCGCCGGCGCCGCCGCCGCGCAGACCTTCTCGCCCGACACCGAAAAGAGCCGCGTGGCCTCCGACCAGCTCGTCAAGCAGTTCGGTGCCGTGCCCAAGCCCGCCGCCGGCGTCCAGATCGGCGGCGTGATGAAGGCGCTGTCCAACGAGTACTGGCAGCTGCTGCGCACGGGCTACCTGAAGGGGGGCACCAAGTACGGCGTGAAGGTGGACGCCCAGGCCCCCAGCAACGAGAGTGACCAGATCGGCCAGCTCAGCATGATGAACACCATGATCGGCAAGGGCTACAAGGCCCTGCTCATCTCGCCCCAGAGCGACGTGAACCTGCTGCCGGGCATCGTGCGCGCCGACAAGACCAGCCTGGTCATCAACGTGAACGACGCGGTGGCCCCCACCGCCCAGCACTTCGTCGGCAACATCCAGTACGACAACGGCGTGAGCGTGGCGAACTACCTGCTCAAGACCTTCCCCAAGGGCGGGCAGATCGCCGTGATCGAGGGGCAGGCGGGCGTCTACGCCGCCAAGCAGCGCACCCTGGGCTTCAAGACGACCCTCGCCAAGAACCCGGCCCTGAAGATCGTCGCCAGCGTGCCCGCCGACTGGGACCGCCAGAAGGCCTTCTCGACCGCCCGTGACCTGCTGCGCCGTTACCCCGACCTGACCGCCTTCTACTGCAACAACGACACGATGGCCCTGGGCGTCGTCGAGGCGGTCAAGGCCTCGGGCCGCCTGGGCAAGACGCTGGTCTTCGGCACCGACGGCATCAACGCCGCCTACGACAGCATCAAGAAGGGCGAGCTGACGGGCACGGTGGACTCCTTCCCGGTCCTGACCGGCGAAGTGGCCGTCGAGGTCGCCGTGCGCCTGCTGGCCGGCCAGAAGCTGCCCAAGGTGATCGCCACGCCGCAGGCGCTGGTCATGAAGGACAGCGTCGCCAAGTACGAGCAGTTCAAGAAATAAGCGCCCAGGCGGGGGCCGGCTGGCCTGGGTCAGCCGGCCGCGCCTTTGGCCCCCAGACCCTTTCAGGAGACCGACGTGACGGAAGTGCTGTCCGCACAACACATCAACAAGTCGTTCAGCGGCGTTCAGGTGCTGCACGACGTGCAGTTCTCGCTGATGGCCGGCGAGGTCCACGCGCTGCTGGGCGAGAACGGCGCGGGCAAGAGCACGCTGCTCAAGACCCTGTTCGGCATGCACCTGCCCGACAGCGGGACCCTCAGCGTCGCCGGCCAGCCGGTCGTGCTCGGCAGCCCCAGGGACGCGCAGTCGCAGGGCATCGCCATGATCCATCAGGAACTGGCGCTCATTCCCGAGCTGAGCGTCGCGCAGAACGTGCTGCTGGGCAACGAGGGCCGCGAGGTCCTGAACTACGGTCAGATGCAGGCGCGGGTGCGGCCCTTCCTGGAGCAGGTCGGCCTGAACGTCCACCCGGCCACGCCGGTCAAGCGCCTGACCATCGCGCAGCAGCAGATGGTCGAGATCGCCCGCGCCGTCGCGCGCCAGGCCCGCATCATCATCATGGACGAGCCGACCTCCAGCCTCACCACCCACGAGATCGAACAGCTCTACCGCGTGGTGCGCGACCTCACGGCGCGCGGCGTGGGCATCATCTATGTCAGCCACCACTTCGACGAGATCGAGGAACTGGCCGACCGGGTGACGGTGCTGCGCGACGGCCGCTACATCGGCACGGTGCAGCAGCGCGAGGTGACCCAGGACCAGCTCGTGACCATGATGGTGGGCCGCGAACTCGTCGCCCAGACCGCGCCCCCCGCCCGTACGCCCGGCGCGGTGCGCCTGGAGGTCCGGGGCCTGAGCGGCGACGGCTTCCGTGACGTGTCGCTCCAGGTGCGCGCCGGAGAGGTCGTGACCCTCGCGGGCCTGATCGGCGCGGGGCGCACCGAGGTGCTGCGGGCCATCTACGGCGCGGACCCCTCGGCGGGCGGCGAAGTGCGGCTGGAAGGCGCGGCCATGTCCAGACGGACACCCGCCGACATGATGCGCCGGGGCGTGGGGTTCATCGCGGAGGACCGCCGCCACCAGGGCATCGTGCCCGACGCGCGGGTCAGCGTGAACATGATGCTCACGAGCTGGGCCAAGGGGAAGGTCGGGGTCGGGGAGCGCGACATGTTGCGCGTGGCCGAGCCGCAGATCCAGCAGCTCGGCATCCGGCCCGCCAACCCCAACCAGATCATCCGCCGCCTGTCCGGGGGCAACCAGCAGAAGGTCATCCTGGCCCGCTGGCTCTCGGCAGGTTGCGACCTCCTGCTCATCGACGAACCCACGCGCGGTATCGACGTGGCGAGCAAGGCGGACATCTACGCCCTGATCGACGACCTGGCCCAGGCCGGGGTCGCGGTGCTGATGGTGTCGTCCGAGCTGCCCGAGGTCCTGCGGCTGAGCGACCGAATTCTCGTGATGCGCGAAGGCCGCCTCGCCGGCGAGCTAGCTGCCGCAGACGCCAGCGAGGAACGCATCCTGGCCCTCGCCACCGGAGCCCAAACCCATGCAAAAGATCCAGCCGTCGCCTAAGAGCGCCAACCGCGCCGCCCTCGTCGAACGCCTGCGCGAGGCGGGCATCCTCGCCATCCTGCTGCTCGGGGCGGTGGTGTTCAGCTTCCTGGTGCCCTCGTTCTTCTCGGTGGACAACGCCATCAACGGCATCGGCCTGAGCGCGGCGATCAACACCATCGTCGCCATCGGCCTGACCTACGTCATCATCACGGGCGGGATCGACCTGAGTGTCGGGTCCACCGCCGCGCTGGCCGCCGTGATCGGGGCCGACCTCATGCAGCGCGGCACGCCTGTCCTGCTCGCGGTCCTGATCGCCCTGGCGGTCGGCGCGGTCGCGGGGCTGGTCAACGGCCTGCTCGTCACGCGCGTGCAGCTCGCGCCCTTCATCGTCACGCTGGGCACCATGACCTTCTACCGGGGCCTGGCCCTGTCCTACACGGGCGGGCAGCCGATCCTGTCGCTGCCCGACGGCTTCAAGCGGGCGCTGGGCGGCACGGTGCTGGGCCTGCCCATTCCGCTCGTGGCGGCCCTGGCACTCGTGGCGCTCTTCACGGTCTTCCTGAAGTTCACCCGGACCGGCCAGTACATCCTGGCCCTGGGGGGCAATGCCGAGGCCGTGCGCCTGAGTGGGATCAACACCAACCGCTACATCACCCTGACCTACGTGATCTCCGGCGTGCTGGCGGCCTTCGCGGCGCTGGTCCTCATCGCGCAGCTCGGCGCGGCCGAGCCCATCCTGGGCAGCGGCTGGGAGCTGAGCGCCATCGCGGCGGCCGTGGTCGGCGGCACGAGCCTGTCGGGCGGCAAGGGCAACGTCGTCGGGGCGCTGCTGGGGGCGCTGCTGCTGAGCATGCTGCAAAATGTCCTGACCCTGATGGGTGTTCAGGCGTTCTACCAGCTGCTCGCCACGGGCGTCATCATCATCGGGGCGATGGTCATCGACCGCTACACGCGCGGACGCTGAGCAGAGCGGCGAGAGCGAAGGGCGGCCTCCAGATGCGGGGCCGCCCTTCGCTCTCGCTCTTCCTTCAGGTCAGGGTGAGGGCCGGGCCGGCGTCCTTGAGCCAGGCGAGGCGGCGGCTGCCCCGGTCGGTGACGATCTGGTCCACGCTCTGAAGGGTGCAGACCTGGGCCATCGCCCGCCAGCCGAACTTGGTGTGGTCGGCCAGCAGGACGGTCTGCTGACTGACCTGGATGGCGAGGCGCTTGACAGTCGCCTCCTCAATGACCGCGTTGGAGATCCCGCGTTCGTCCACCGCGTGCGCGCCCATCAGGAACAGGTCGGCGCGCAGGTCGCGCAGCTGGTCTTCGGTCCAGGGCCCCGTGATGCTGAAGCTGTCGCTGCGGACCCGGCCGCCCAGCAGCAGGACCTCCGTCGCACCGACGGCGAGGGCCTGGGCAGCCGGAAGGTCCAGGGCGATGGCGGTCAGCGGGCGGCCGGCCAGCCGCCGGGCGACTTCCAGGATGGTCGTGCCCGCGTCGAAGATGACCGTGGAGCCGTCGCGGACCTGCCGGGCCATCGCCTCGGCGATGGCGCTCTTTTCGGCCTGCATCCGCACGGATTTGGTGGCGAAGGCCGGTTCCTGGTGGGCGCTGCGTTCGAGCCGCACCGCCCCGCCGTGGGTCCGGGCGAGCTGGCCCCGTTCGGAGAGCTGCTGGAGGTCGCGCCGGATGGTCGCCTCGGACACCCCGACCTTCTGGGCGAGTTCCTGGGTCAGGAGACTCTCGTGAGCGTCCATCAGCTCGAGAATGCGCGTGTGCCGCTCAAATGGGAGCATATGCGCAGAATATAAGCCAGTTCGCTCATGGCGGCGGCGAAAAGGTCTACAGGGCGGGGCGTCGCGCGGCGGTGCGGCGCAGGGACCGGGTGGACTCGCGGATGCTGAGGGTCAGTGGAAAATCCGGCAGGGTCGGCATTTCTCCCTGAAGCAGCCCCAGCGTGTGCGCGGCGAGCGCGCGCCCGATCTGGTAGGTCGGCTGATGGACGGTCGTCAGGGGCGGCGTGGTGAAGGCGCTGCCGGGCAGGTCGTCGAAGCCCACGAGCGACACGTCGTCGGGCACGCGCAGGCCCTGGCGGTACAGGGCCAGGCGTGCCCCGACCGCCATCTGGTCGTTGGCGGCGAAGATGGCCGTGAAGGGACACCCGTTCCCGAGCAGGCGCAGCGTGCCCTGATAGGCGGCCTGTTCCAGAAAGTCGCCCTGCACGACGAGTTCCGGCGGGGAGGGCAGGTCGTTGTCGCGCAGCGCCGCTTGGTAGCCCCGCAGCCGCTCCTCGGCGTCCTGCTGGCCGTCCGGGCCGCGCAGGTGCGCGATATCGCGGTGCCCCAGTTCGATGAGGTGACGCGTCGCCAGATACGCGCCCTGGTACTGGTCCAGGGTCAGGCAGCGGGCGTCCAGCTCGGGGACGTGCCGCCCGAACACGACCAGGGGCACCCGCCCGGCGATGTCGAGCAGTTCCTCGCCCGGCAGGGTGCTGCCCAGCAGGACCAGGGCGTCCACCTTGCGGTAGATCAGGGTCTCGATGGCCCCGGACTCGCGCTGCTGCGACCAGTGGCCGCTTTGCAGTACGGGCTGGTAGGGGGTGTCGAACAGCCCGTGCTCGAACCCCCGGATCACGTCGGCGTAATAGGGGCTGACGATGTCCTCCGCGATCACGCCGACAGTCATGCTGCGGCCCGTGATGAGGCTCTTGGCGAGGTAGTTCGGCTGGAATCCCAGTTCCTGGAGGGCGCGGTTCACCGCCTGCCGTTTGTCCTCGGCCACGAAGGCCGTGCCGTTGATGGTCCGCGACACCGTACTGACCGAAACGCCAGCCACCCGCGCCACCTCGGTGATGGTCGTTCCTGACTTCTTCACCGGGTCCACTCTAGAGCATCTGTCCGGCGAGGGCCGGGGTGACCGGGCGGCTCCTGCGCGCGTCAGAAGAGATTGTTCCAGATGGCGGTTCCCGTACCGCCTCCGTAGCTGCCCAGGAACCCGGCCGCGTCGGCGGTGTTGCTGCCGCGCCAGAAGTTCGCGATGAGCTGCTGCGACTGCGTGGGCCAGGCGGCGGCGGGCACCTGCATGCTGGTGCTGCCGCTGGGGGCAGTCACGACGGTCGCGCCCAGGCCCAGCGAGGAGTTCCTGTACATCGTGAAACTGAGCTGACCGTCGAGGTACCACTGGATGCTGGCGGCCTGCCATTTGACCTCGACGTGGTGCCAGGCGTTGCTGGTCGCGGGTCGCCACGCCTCGAACACGTAGCGGCTGCCCCCGTTGCGGAAGATCAGGGCCGGATGCAGCGCGCCCCTGGCGGGCACGAACTCGGCGTCGATCTCGTTCCACAGCGTGCCGTTGTCGGTGTACGTGAAGACGGTCGTGGTGGTCCCGGCGACACCCGGCACGTACAGGTCGCCCCCGAAAGAACTGCCCTGCGTCTTCCAGCGGCCACTCTTGACCTCGCTGCACGTACTCGAATCTAGATAACCGTATACGGCCTGATCCGAGCCGCTGCCCAGGGTGATGTTTCTGGGCGAGAAGGTGCAGCCGAACAGCGGGTCGCCGTTTTTCCAGTTCGAGGCGGTCCAGGTCTGGCCCCAGCGGCTGAAGGAGCCGGACACGGCCTGCGGGGTGAAGGCCACCGGATCGCCTGTCAGGGACGGGGACGAGTGGCCGCACCCCGCGAGCAGCAGGCCGGAGAGCAGGGTGGCAGACAGGGCAGCAATGCGCATGGACATCCTCCTGGGGGAATGAGGGCAACTGGGGCAGCCACTGGGGCAGCCACGCCGGAGCGGCCGGGCTGGCTGCCGGTGGGGGACAAGACGCGGTCCGTCTTGAAATTGTGGAGCTGAGACGGAGCGTACTCCGGGAAAAGCTTTTCTTCAAGTGCCGCGAACATCGACTGGGTACTGCGAAAAATTCAAGACCCGATCACCCTCTCCGGTATTGCTCCGGTGCGCGCCCGTCTGGAACAGGCTTGGAGCTTATGAAAAGGATTTCTTGACGAGATGAAGTCCTGCTGTTAGGGTGGCTCCACACCCAGTTCGGTTTTCACCTGTACGGCTGCCTGCCGCCGTGCCCGCCCCTTCCCGTCTTCCAGGAGTTCCGATGACGTATCTCCGGCCTGCCCTCGTGACCTGCGCGCTGCTGCTGAGCGCCTGCAACACTGTCACCCGTGTTCCCGTTTCCAGCAGTCCCACGGCGTCCCTGCCGGTCCTGACCGATGCCGAGACAGGCACGGACGGCCTGTTCTTCGGCATCTTCCGCGAGACCGCCTCGCACCGCACGGTGCCCGCGACGGTCGCCGCCGAGCTGCGCCGCACGCCCGCCAGCGTGATGTGGTTCGAGCAGTGGGGGAACGAGGTGCCTTTCCCGACCCAGGACGTCCAGGCGTTGCAGGAACAGGGCGTCTTGCCGCACATTACCTGGGAACCCTGGAAGGCCGACCTCGCGCTCGACGACCCGGCGCAGGTCCGGCTGGGCAACATCGTCGCCGGGCAGTACGACGCCTACATCACCCGCTGGGCCAGGTCGGCGGCGGCCACCCAGAAACCGCTGCTGCTGCGCTTCGGCCACGAATTCAACGGCAACTGGTATCCCTGGGCCACCGGCCAGAACGCCAACGACCCGCAGAAGTACGTGCAGGCCTACCGCCATGTCCATGACCTGTTCCGGGCGGCGGGCGCGACCAACGTGCAGTGGATCTGGACATACAACAACGACGACGTGCCCGGCGAAGCCTGGAACGCGCCTGCGGCGGCCTATCCCGGCGACGCCTACGTGGACTGGGTGGGCATCGACGGCTACAACTGGGGCACCAACCCCAGCTGGGGCAACTGGCGCACAGTCAGCGACCTGTTCGGGTCGGCCTACGCCAAGGCGCAGCAGATCGCGCCCAGCAAGCCCATCATGCTCGCGGAGTTCGCGTCGTCGGATGTCGGAGGCAACAAGCCCGCCTGGATCGACGACCTGTTCCAGACGCTGCCCAAAAGCTTTCCCAAAGTGCGCGCCTTCACCTGGTTCGACATCCAGAAGGAAGAGGACTGGCGCATCAATTCCACGCTGGCGAGCCAGGAACGCTTCATCGTGGGCCTGCGGGGCAAGAATATCCGCAGCAGCGGCGCGGCGATGGCCCAGGTCCCTGCCCGGACCAGTGGCGGCTCGGCAGGCACGCCGTCCACGGCCCTGCCGACGAACGCCCGCCTGCTGGCGAATTTCGAGACCCTCACGGACGGCCGGCCGACCAGCCAGGACGGGGGCCGCATCTTCCTGAGCGGCTATCAGCAGGACGCGGCGCATCCCAGTTCCTTCAGCAATCAGGCGGCCGGGTCGGAGGCCGCGCCCCTGACCGTGCCGGCCAGCGGCAGCCGCAGCCAGTACGCGGCCTTCGACTACGCGGTCGCGGCCCCCAACCAGTACGCCGGGGTGGTCATGACCGTGGAACTCCGGCCCCGCAGCGGCAGCGACGTGGTGGGCAGCGACCAGAGCGCCTACCGCAGCCTGCATCTGGACCTGGCCGGGACCGGGGCCACCCAGGTGCGGCTGGAACTGATCGGGGAGCGCAGCCTGGGCATCGCCGACGGCAGCAACCCCCAGACCTACGTGACCCTGCCCGCCGGCGTCATCTCGCTGGACCTTCCGGTCAGCCGTTTCACGCAGCCGGACTGGGCCCCCACCAAGGTCGCTACCACCGACGTGATGAAACGTCTGGCCGCCGTACAGCTCGTGGTGGATCAGGTGCCCGCCTCGGGCCGGATCGAGGTGGACAACCTCGCCCTGGTGCCCTGAGTGCTGGAGCCCTGAAGGCGGTGCGGGCCGAGCCGGGGGTGCGGCCCGCACGCTCTCCGGTCAGGGGCGCGCGGCACTCCACACGTTCATGACGCCCTCGCCGGTCGCGTCTCCCGCCTTCAGGTCGCCCTTCCAGTAGTACAGCGGCTTGCCCTGGTACGTCACCTGACGGCTGCCGTCCGGCCGGATCAGGGTTTCCAGGCTTCCCCGGACCGCCGTCCCCCGCGTGGGCAGCTGCGCCACCAGCAGGGGCGGCCAGTTGACCGCGCAGGTGCCGGTGCAGTTGCTCACGCCCGCCGTGTCCTTGGCGAAGGTATAGAGGGTCAGGCCGTTGGGCCCCGTCAGGACGCTGCCCAGCGTGCCCGCCCGGCCCAGCTGCACGGTCGGCCCCGGATTGACCGCGAACCAGACGCTCTGCACCCCCTGGCCGGTCGTGTCGCCCGGCTTGGTGTCGTCCTTCCAGTAGTAGAGCGGAATGCCGTTGTAGGCGACCTGCGGCTCGCCGTCGGCCCGCTGGATCAGGCTGAGCTGTCCCCTGATCCCGGCGACGCGCGCCGGAACCTTCGTGGCGGTCAGGGGCGGCCAGGCCACGGCGCACAGGCCCGTGCAACTGCTGCGCCCCGGCCCGTCCTTGGTGAACAGGTACAGCGTGCGCCCGTCCGGGCCGACGAGAATGGGACCGAGTTTGGCGTCCTGGCGCACGCTCAGCAGCGGGGCGGCAGAGGGAGTGGCTGGGGTGGTCTGGGCCAGGGCAGGCGAAGTCAGGGCGAGGGCGAGCAGGGCGGCAGGGCGCAGGGCGTTGTTCATGGGGGACCTCCGCCCATCCATATGCCCGGCCGGCCCCGCTTGGATGCATGGCCGGACGGGGCGCAGGCCGGCCCCCGTCTTCAGCCCCGCACGTCGGCGCGCCCCAGGGGCCGGGTCGGGGCCGGGCTGCCTCCGGCCGGTTCCAGACTGACGCCCACCGAGTCGTAGCCGGTCCAGGTGACGCGCAGCGTGGCCCCCGCCGTGAGGCCCAGGCTCACGGGCACCCCCGCGCGCGGCCCGCTCGCCCGCCGTCCCCAGGCCTGGTAGACCTGTCCCCCCGGGGCCGGGCGGCCGAGGACCAGCAGCGCCTGACCGTCGGGCCGGACCAGCAGGGTGCCGACCGCCGCGCCACTGCGTGAGATCAGGGGTCGCTGGGCCGCCCCCTGGGCCGTCCAGCGCTGCACGTCGGTCTGGGCGGTCCGGGCCGGAGAAAACAGCCAGCCCGAGGCCACGCCGCCCGCCAGCAGCAGCGCCACGCCCGCCGCCAGACCCAGCCCCCACCACGGTGGGCGGCCAACTGACGGCGTGGCCGGGCCAGCCCCGGGGGCGCGCCGGGCCTCGATGCGTTCCCAGGTGCCGGGCGGCGGGTCGGCGGCGGGCAGGGCCTGGGCCAGCCCGTACAGAGCGTCGCGCTGCCGGGCCACCTCCGCGCGGCAGGCCGGGCACTGGGCCAGATGCGCCTCCACTGCCGCCTGCTCGCGCGGCTCCAGATTGCCGAGGACATGCCCCGCCAACAGCTCGGTGGGGTGAGTAGTCATGGCGTCATCCTCTCGCGCAGCTTGACCAGGGCGCGGCGCAGCCGACTCTTGACTGTTCCCAGCGGCAACCCGGTGCGGGCGGTCAGTTCGGCGTGGGTATAGCCGCCGAAAAACATCTCCTCGAGCAGCAGGCGGTCCGTATCGGGGAGGGTCCGCAGCGCGGCCTCGACCAGCGCCCGGTCCAGCGGGTCCCGGGGGGCGGGCGGAGCGGGCAGGTCGAAGGCGGGGTCTTCGGGCTGGGCCGCCTGGGGCTGGGCCTGTGGGCGTGCCCGGCGGGTCCGCAGCCGTTCCAGGCACAGGTGGTGGGCGATGGTCAGGACGAAAGTCTGTACGCTGCCGCGCGCCGGGTCGTAGCGCCCGGCCTGGGCTTCCAGGCGCAGGAAGGTGTCCTGGAGCGTCTCCTCGGCGTCTTCTGGCGAGGCGAGCATGCGCAGGCACAGCCGGTAGGTGACGCCCCCGAACTCGTCGTAGAGCGCCCGCAGGGCTTCCGGCTGCCCGTGCCGGAGTTGCACCATCAGCGCGCCGTGCGCCTGGGCGCTGGTCCTGGGCGCGGCGCTCAGAGGCCCACCGTCCGTCAGGGGCACGGACAGGTGTACGCGGGCCAGGAGACGGGGAATCGGTGGGGCGTGGGCGGCAGGCACGTCTCCGGTATGCCCCGGCCGTGCCTTCTGGATGCATGCGGTCGGCGGGGCGCGTTCCTTCTGGAATTCACCCGCCGATTACACACCTCCCGGAGCGGGGAGGGGCGGCGGCCCGCTGCTGTTTCCTCGCCTGTCCCGTCTTTCCGGACCGTACGGATGGGGGAGGGCTGGCCCCGGCCCCCACCCTGGCGGGCTCAGTCCTGCGCGGGGTCGTACCAGTTGCGGTCCCAGCGGTGGCGGTAGAGCTTCTGGACCTGTTCGGCGGGCAGGCCTTCGCCGTCGCCCAGCGCCACGTTGCGCTCGACGTTCCGGACGCTGCGCATCCCCACGATGACGGTGCTCACGGCCGGGTGGCTCAGCACGAACCGCAGCGCGGTCTCGGGCAGCCGGGCCGTGTCGATGCCCAGGTCCTGCTCCAGCGCGCGCAGGTGGCCCTGCAGTTCGGTCTTGCGCTGGCCCCCGAAATAACGGTTGCGCCAGTCGCCCTCCGGGAAGGTGGTTTCCGGGGTGATGTTGCCGGTCAGGCTGCCTTCGTCCAGCGCCACCCGCACGATCACGCCGACACCGTTGGCCCGGCAGGCGTCGAGCAGCCGGTCCTGGGGCGACTGGTCGAAGACGTTGTAGATCACCTGCACGCTTTCCACCACGCCCGCCTCGACCGCCTTCACGGCGTTGGCCGGCTGGTGGTCGTTGATCGAGATACCGAAATGCCGGATCTTGCCGTCGCGCTTGAGCTGGGTCACGGCGTCCTGCCAGTCGCCCTGCCCCAGCCAGGCGTCGTTCCAGACGTGGAACTGCTGCACGTCGATGCTCGGCAGCCCCAGGCGTTCCAGGCTCGCCTCCGTCATGCGGACCACATGCTCGGCGGGGTAGGCCTGCTCGGCGGCGGTGTCCGGCGCGGCGGGCCACTGCATGTTCTTCGGGCTGATCTTGGTGGCGACCAGGGTGCCGGGGTGGGCGCGGGCCACCTCACCGACGAGGCGCTCGCTGTGGCCGTCGCCGTAGCCCATCGCGGTGTCGATGAAGTTGCCGCCCAGTTCGACGTAGCGGCGCAGCGCGTCCAGGCTTTCGTCGTCCTGCGCGCCCTTCCACATGTCGGCCCCGATGCCCCAGGCTCCGTAGCCGATCTCCGTGACATGCAGGCCGGTGCGGCCCAGCGCTCTTTTGTGAATGGTCATGGCTCCCACCCTACGCGCCCCGGGGACGCGCGGGATGGGGAAAAGCTTCAGAATGGGGGGACCGGGACCCTCAGCGCCCACCTGACGCCCCGGGGCCCACCCCGATCAGAGCAGCTTTTCGATGCCGATGGGCAGGTCGCGCACGCGCTTGCCGGTGGCGTGGTACACCGCGTTGGCGACGGCCGCCGCTACCCCCACGATAGGCAGTTCGCCCAGGCCCTTGCCGCCCAGGGGGTTGAGGTAGGGTTCGACCTCCTCGACATAGGCCGGTTCCAGCCGGGGCACGTCGGCATTCACCGGTACGAGGTACTCGCTGAGGTTGGCGTTGGTCACGCGGCCGTAGCGGTCGTCGCGCCGCGTCTCCTCGAGGAGCGCCATACCCAGCCCGCCGATGACGCCGCCGAGCGCCTGGCTGTGCGCGATGCGGGGGTTGATGACCCGGCCCACCGCCAGCGAGCTGACCACCCGGCGCACCCGCGTCTCCAGCACGTCGGGGTCCACCGTCACCTCGACGAAGTGCGCGCCGAAACTCCAGAAGGAGTAGCGGTCCTTCTCGCTGCCGGGGCCGCTGGTCTGGTGGCCCTCGACCGACGCGACCTTCAGCCGGGCCAGCAGGGCTGCGTAGGTTTCGCCGCGTGACGGATCGCCCGCCGCGAACAGGCGGCCGCCCTGCACCGTGACCCCGGCCGGGTCCAGGCCGTACAGCGGCGAGCGGCGGTCGGACAGGGCCAGCACCACCGCCTTGCGCCGGGCCTCCTGGGCGCTGAGCATCACGGCCGGCCCCAGGCTCGCCATCATCTGCGACCCGCCCTGCACGGGCGCGAAGGGATACTCGGTGTCTCCGATCTCGACCCGCACGCGCGACACGTCCAGGCCCAGGGCGTCGGCGGCCACCTGGGCCATGCTCGTGTAGGTGCCCGGCCCCATGTCGCTGCTGGAACTGTGGACCACCGCCGAACCGTCGGCCAGCAGCAGCACCTTGGCGCTCGACGCGGTGCGGTTGGCCGGATAGACGGCCGTCGCCATGCCCAGCCCGACGAGCAGGCGGCCGTCGCGCATGGACCCCGGCGCGGGCGTGCGGCGCGTCCAGCCGATCCGCTCGGCCCCGTCGGCGTAGCACTGCCGCAGGGACTTGCTCGACCAGGGCAGCTTCTTTTCGGGGTCCGCCTCGGCGTGGTTGCGCAGCCGCAGCTCGACCGGATCGAGGTTCAGGCGTACGGCGAGCTCGTCCATCGCGCTCTCCAGAGCGAAAGCCCCGGTGGCCTCGCCGGGGCCGCGCATGAAGGTGGGCGTCGAGACGTTCATGCCGACCAGCCGGTAGGTCGTCCGCACGTTGTCGCAGGCGTACAGCATCCGTGCGGGGTGCAGCGTGGCCTCGGCGTATTCCTCATAGGTGCTGGTCTGCGCGGTCGCCTCGTGGACCAGCGACAGCAACTTGCCGCCGGCGTCGGCTCCCAGGCGCACGCGCTGCTCGGTATGGGGCCGGAAGCCCACCGTGCCGTACATCTGCTCGCGCGACAGCGAGAACTTCACCGGCCGCTTCACCGCCCTGGCGACCAGCGCCGTCAGGATCACGTGCGGCCAGGCCCGCCCCGCCCCGCCGAAGCCCCCGCCCACGAAGGGCGCCAGGACACGCACGCTGCCCGCCTGAAGCCCGAAGGCGCGGGCGACCTGACTGCGCACGCTGACCGGCCACTGGGACTTGTCGTACAGCGTCAGGGTGCCGGCCGGCGACCAGACGGCGATGGTCGCGTGCGGCTCGATGGGGTTGTGGTGCTCGGTCGGCACGACGTAGGTGGCGTCGATCCGCGCCGCCGCCTTCACCATGCCCGCGTCGGGATCGCCCCGCTGGTAGTCCGAGGGGTTCTCGGGCTGGGGGTCGAGCCGCGCCTCGTTGGGTGCGAAGGCCCGGCGTTTCTCGGCCGCGAAGCTCAGGGCGGCGGGCTCGGCCTGATAGGTCACCTTCACCAGGGCGGCGGCGGCCTCGGCGCGTTCCAGCGTGTCGGCCACGACCACAGCCACATACTGCCGGTCGAACAGCACGCGGTCGTCCTGGAGGGCGCGCAGCGGGTGGCCGATCTTGGGGTCGGCGCTGAGGGTCGGGGTCTGGGGCAGATAGGGCAGCTTGGGGGCGTTGAGGTGCGTGATGACCGCGAGGACGCCGGGCGCGGCCTGGGCAGCGGCGAGGTCGAAGCCGGTCACGCGGCCTTTGGGAATGGTGCTCAGCACCGGCGCGGCGTAGACCAGACCCCGGATGGGATACTCGGCGGCGAACCGGGCCTTGCCCAGCACCTTCGCCCGGCCCTCGATACGTTTGACGGGTCGGCCGACCGAGGTCATGCGGGGCCTCCTGCGGCGAGTTCCAGCGCCCGGATCAGGGTGCGCTGCGCGAGGGGGATCTTGAAGGCGTTCTGGCTGTAGCCGCGCGCGCCCCGCAGCGCGGCCTGCGCCGCCGCGCCGAAGGCCTCACGGGTCGGGGCCTGCCCGACCAGCAGCGCCTCGGCCTCGGGCGAGCGCCAGGGCTTGGTGCCCACGCCCCCCAACGCCACCCGCGCCGCGCGGATGCGCCCGCCCTGCACGTCCAGGCCTGTGGCCGCCGAGGTCACTGCGAACTCGTAGCTCGCGCGGTCACGCACCTTGAGGTAGTGCGAGCGCGCCGCGTGCGGGGCCGCCGGAAGGTCCACCGCCAGGATCAGGTCCTCGGGCGCCAGCACGGTTTCCCGCTGCGGCGTGTCCCCGGGCACGACATGGAGGTCCACGAGATTGACCGTGCGGTCGCCCCTGGGGCCGCGCACCCGCACCACGGCGTCCAGGGCCACCATCGCCACCGCCATGTCGCCCGCGTAGGTGGCGATACAGGAGTCGCTCGTGCCCAGGACCGCCTGCATCTTGTTCTCGCCGCCGATGGCCGAGCAGCCGGTCCCCGGTTCGCGCTTGTTGCAGGGCAGGGCCAGGTCACGGAAATAGGGGCAGCGCGTCCGCTGAAGCAGGTTGCCCCCGATGCTCGCCTTGTTGCGCAGCTGCGGCGAGGCGCTGGCGAGCAGGGCCTGCGACACGGCCGGAAAGCCCTGCACGACCAGCGGATGTTCGGCGACCTCACTCATCCGCGCCAGTGCCCCGATCCGGACCCCGCCGCCGGGCAGGGCAGTGATGCCTTTCAGGGGCAGGC